>CAZFQH010000104.1:0-10688 GCA_964520805.1 uncultured Acidobacteriota bacterium
GCAGCTTGCGACGATCCAGCAGTTCCTTGAAGGCCGAGACCAGATCGAACAGGCCCGCCTCCAGCATCTCCTCGCCCGCGTCGTCCTTGAACTTCGGGACCACTTCGTCGGGGCGGATCCAGGTGGCGGTGCGGATCTCGTACTGCTGGCGCAAAACCCCGGCGGCCTGTTTGTAGCGCTCGAATTCGAGCAGGCGCTGGATGAGGGTTTCGCGCGGATCTTCGCCATCCTCCTCGGCTTCGCTCGGCGAAACCGGGACCAGCATCTTCGACTTGATGTGAATCAAGGTCGCGGCCATCACCATGAACTCGCCCGCCATCTCGAGATTCAGAATTTCCATCAGCCGTATGTACTCGATGTACTGCCGGGTGATGGGGGCGATGGCGATGCTCTTGATGTCCATCTGATTCTTGCGAATGAGATGGAGGAGCAGGTCGAGCGGGCCCTCGAAATCCTGGATGTCGAATTTCACCTGGATCTTCGGAGCGTCCTCCGGAAACGTGGGCTCCCAACCCGCGGGTGCGACCAGCTTGTTGGCCTCGGCTTGAGGTTCGACCGGGGCCAAAACGACCGCTTCGCCCTCGGCCGCGACACCGGCCAGCGCGCTTGCGGCCTCGATGGCGGGTATGGAGTCGGCGGAAGCGGCCGTCTCGTCTTTCAGCAGATCGGACATTTTGGAATCAGTACGCGATCTTCATCGCCTGATGAACTTCGGCCATGGTGGCCTGAGCGACCTTGCGGGCGCGCGCACTGCCCTCTTTCAGGATGTCCATCACGGTATCAGGCCGGGCCGCGAGTTCCTCCCGCTTCTGTCGCATCGGCTCGACCCGGGCCACCACGTGATCGGCGAGTTTCGCCTTGCACTCGATGCAGCCGATCGACGCGGTGGTGCACCCGGCGGTCGCCCAGTCGCGGGTCTCCTGGGTCGAAAAAGCCTTGTGCAAATCGAACACCGGACACTTCGCCGGGTCGCCTTTGTCCGTTCTCCGCTGGCGCGCGGGATCGGTCACCATCGTCTTCAGCTTCGATCGGATGTCCGCCTCCGTGTCCTTCAGGAGGATCGAGTTGCCGTAGCTCTTCGACATCTTCCGGCCATCGGTACCCGGCGTACGCGGTACCGGGGTCAGCAGAGTCTGCGGCTCAGGGAAGACCGGCCCGTAGAAGTTGTTGAACCGCCGCACGATCTCGCGAGAGATCTCGATGTGCGGGGCCTGGTCTTCCCCCACCGGTACCGCGTTCGCTTTGTAGATGATGATGTCGGCGGTCTGCAAAAGCGGATAGCCCAAAAAGCCGTAAGTCGCGAGGTCGCGGTTCGCGAGATTCGCCTGCACATCCTTGTAGGTCGGCACGCGCTCAAGCCAGGATACCGGTGTGGTCATGGAAAGAAGCAGGTGCAATTCGGCGTGTTCGGGCACCAGGCTCTGAATGAAGACCGCGGATTTCGCAGGATCGATACCCGCGGCCAGCCAGTCGAGCGTCACCTCGATGACGTTCGCCCGGATCGACGACGGATCTGCGTACTCGGTGGTGAGCGCGTGATAGTCGACGACGCTGTAGAAACAATCGTAACTGTCCTGCAGGCGAACCCAGTTGTCGAGGGCGCCAGTAAGGTGCCCCAGGTGAAGGGCACCCGTGGGGCGCATGCCGGAGAGGATGCGCGGTTTCGGTTTGGTTTCCATGACCTGCTAGCTAGCGAATGAGATCGAAGATGAAGAGGACGGCGAAGCGCTGGATGGGGCCGATCAGCCAGCCGAGGAGGCCGCTGAGGAACAGGATCCAGAGGACGATGGTGCCGTAGTTTTCCGAGAAATGGTCGAACTTCTCGCCCATCGAGCGGGGCAGCGACCACGAGAGGATGTGCGAGCCGTCGAGGGGAGGAACGGGGAGCATGTTGAAAACAGCGAGGGTCACGTTCATGGCGATGCCCACGCTCATCAGGCTGTAGAGCCCATCCCGCATGCCTTCGGGCACCTCCACCCTCAGGATCACCGCGAACACGATCGCGAAGGCCAGGGCCAGAAGAAGGTTGGAGATCGGCCCGACTCCGGCCACCGAGATATGCCCGCGGCGAAGAGAAACATCCCGGCGGAAGCGGCCGGCATCGTAAGGGGTGGGCTTGGCCCAACCGATCACGGGAAAGCCGCCGAAGATCTGGAGAAGCGGCATGAGCACCGTCCCGAATAGATCAATGTGGGCGGCCGGGTTGAGAGTGATCCTGCCGAGTCTCGCCGCGGTGTCGTCCCCGAGTTTCAGCGCCATCCACGCATGGGCCGACTCGTGGAACGAGAGAGAGAACAGCAGGACGAGGTAATTCGTCACGCCAAGGGCAAATTTTTGAGCGTCGATGTCGGGCATGAATTTCTAAAGCGGCAGTCCGTGTTTCCACGGTCTAGGGCGAAAAAAGCGGGGCGTCCCCTTGGAAACTTTCGCCTGGGGACCGAGGTTTCGGCGGAAGCCCTGAGGCCCGAGGGGAAGGCCTTCTACGTGAAAGCGGTCCGACTCTTGGGGGCAGGTGCTCGGACGGTCGGGACCGAAGGGCCTGGAGAATCCTAGCCGATATGAAAGGATTACGGGGCATGCTCTCCGAAATCAAGCTGGTGACCCTGGGTGTGGCGGACCTCGATCGATCGATCTTCTTCTATGCCGACGCCCTGGGCTTCGAGGAGATTTCACGAACCCGGGTCGATCACGAGGCTTTGGCCGAGGCCTGGCGCATCCCTGCGGGCATCGCCGGCCGCTTCGCGGTCCTGGGAATTCCGGGCCGTCTTTCCGGCATGCTGCGGCTGGTCGAGTGGACGCCCGCGGGCGACCCTGTCTGGAACGCTCCCGCCCGCTACCAGGATCTGGGTGCCCATGGTGTCGGTTTCCGAGTGAAGGATGTGAACGCAGCCTGGGATCTGCTTGGCCGCGCCGGCGCCCGTGACAAATCCAAGCCGACCTATTGGGAGGGGGAGCAGAACATGGCGGCCTGGAGTTCGCGCTCCTTCGACCCGGACGGCACCCAACTCGACATGTTCCAGGTGGTGGGAGAGATCGAGCGGACCCTCGGCGTCTTCCCTGCCGGACGCGAGACCACCGAAGCCCAGGCGGTGACCATCCATTGCTCCGAGGCCCGGAGGTCTGAGGCGTTTTATGTGGGCCTTGGCTTTGAATCCCTCTACGACCGCGTGGTCGACCACGTGTGGGACTTTTTCGGGCTGCCCCAGGGCACCAAGCTGCACACCATCAATCTGATCCGGCGGGGCGACAACCCCGGGGGCCGCATCGAACTGGTCCAGCACGTGGGACTTTCTGGTCGATCCGTGAAGGCGCGGACCGCGGCGCCAGGGCGCGGACCGCTCATGATGTCAATGCGAACGGCGAGTCTGGATGAAGCCGCGGACCGCCTGAAGGAGCTGGGAGCGAAAGCCATCGGGCGGGCCCGTTACGACTCGCCCCCTTTCGGGGTCGTCTCCGCCGCCACATTCTTCGGCCCCGACGACGAGGTCATCGAGGTGTTCGAAACCGCCACCTGATCCGAAGATGCCGCCGGCCGCGCGTTCAGAATGCGGACAGCGGGTGGAGGGCCAGGTGAGACTCGCAACCAACGGGCTCAGGGCGTACGACGGAACGGATGCTCGAAGCTCAGGTAGACGAACACCGCGTGTTCCCCGCGGCTCGGCCCTAGCCCGATCGGAAACGCGATGCCCGGCACGATCTGCAATCCGTTGCTGAAATCGTGGGCCCACCTTATGCCCGGGCTGACAAAGGCGCTGTCCTCACGCTGGGTCCGGCCCGTGCCCACAACCGATTGCGACCTCGACCAGACCGTTTCCACCAGGAGGTTCACCTTCGGCCCGGCGAGCCAGACGATGCTTTGCCCGAGCGAGTAGCCGGTCGTACCCGCCTTGTTCCCCTCCGTGTTCCGGGCGGAGAAGGTCCTTGTCACCCCCACGTTCCAATGAGTAAAGAAGTGTTTCCCCATCTCGACGCTGAGAGGTAACCCGGCCTGAAAAGCCACTCCGCCCTGGCCCAGACCGCGGGAGGACGAGCCGGTCGAGGCGAGAACGCTGAAGCGGGGCGAGAACGCGAGTCGTCCGGGTTCGAGTCCGATGGCCTGATAGCGATAGTTAAGCGCGATGTCTCCCAACCCGGTCTCATTCCCCGTCGGGGCATGAAGACTCTGAACCGGGAGAGTGAAGCTCAGCTGATGGCGCTGCGCCGGGAAGGGCCACTCCTGGGTGAAGGTATAGAGCCAGCTCCCTTCGCCCGCCACCCGCGAGAACGCGTTGATGTGCTGGACCACGCCGCGTCCCTGGTTGTAGGCCTCCTCGATCAGAAAACTGTTGTCCTTGATCGGCTCCTGGGCTGAAGCGCCGGGAACAAGGAGAAGAGACAGGGCCACGAGGAGAGGCACCACGCGGCCGCGCAGATTCATCATCCCGCGGATGTAGGCGGGGTACGTGAGGTACTGGAGCACGGCAGCAGTCCGGTCGGGGGTCATTTTAGTTTCCTAGGCAGCGCGGCAGAAGGGGCCGCTCGTGTCCCAAGGGGAGGCTTCGCGCTCCAATGAGCGGCGGTCCGTGTGGAGGGTCGGGGCTAGCTAGACGCTCTCTACCGCCTGGATGCGTTCCTTCTCGACTTCGATGAACTTGTCGAGGAACGTCACCACCTCAGGATCCGTGACAATGCCTTTGAGCACGGACGATGCCCGTAACAACGCATCGCTTCCGGAGACGAAGTACTTTGCGGGCACCAGGCGCGCGCGCAGATCGCTGATGACGTCGCGCAACGCGAAGAGATACACGAAGTCGGGCGCGAACTCCTTCCAGTCCTTGACGTCGCGCACGACGTCTTTGGAGTCGGACAGACTCTGGATGAGGGCGCTCATCGACTGGGTCACGAGCTTCTCGTTGGGATGGGCGGCCAGCACGAAACACGCCGCGGTCACGGTCTGGCCGATCAGCGTGCGCAGGATCTTTCGGGGAATCCCGACCCCGAGCCCTTCGCGGACGAAGGTCACCGGGTATTCGGTTACGGTCGATTCCTGCACCGCGATCACCGCCGCCCGACGTTTGGGGATCACTCCGCCCTCGGCCAGAAGCGCGCTCTCGCCAATGACGCCTTCGGGGCCCACGATGCCGATCAGACCGTCTTCGCTCTTGATCCCCAGGCGCCCCTTGTCCACGAACGCGATGGTGGTCGCGAACTCGCCGTGCCACCACAGCACGTCGCCCTTGTTGAGTTTCCTGGTGTGCATCGGGTCTGCCTTTCGTGAACGGGAACCGCTCGAACTTTGCCGCGAAGTCTACTCTCCCGAAGTTTGGGAGTTTCCCGCCCAGGGCTGAGCCACGATCCGGGCAGCCAGCACCGGGCCGACCACCGCCGCCATCTCCGCCTCGGTGGCGGCCTTGACCCCTTTGAGCGACCCGAAGGCACGGAGGAGCTTTGAGCGCGTTCTCGGGCCCAGGCCCTTGATGACGTTGAGTTCGGAAGTGATGGTCCGTTTTGAACGGCGCTTCCGATGGAACTTCACTGCGAAGCGGTGGGCTTCGTCGCGCACCGCCTGCATAAGCTGGAGAGTGGGAGTGGAGTGCGCGAGCACAACCGGCTCGGCGCGCCCGCGGACATACAGGATTTCCTCTCGTTTGGCCAAACTCGCGAGGGGAAGTTCACCGAGGCCCAGTTCGTCGAGGGCTGCCGCCGCTGCCCCGAGCTGGCCTTCGCCTCCGTCGATCAGGACGAGATCCGGCAGGTCGGCGCCCTCTTCCAGAAGCC
The DNA here is from genome assembly GCA_964520805.1 of uncultured Acidobacteriota bacterium. Taxonomy (GTDB): domain Bacteria; phylum Acidobacteriota; class Vicinamibacteria; order Fen-336; family JAGNNV01; genus JAGNNV01. Next base: position 5,758 of record CAZFQH010000104.1, read on the forward strand.
TGCGGTAGCGGCGGCCCACCACCTCGCGCATCGAGGCGAAGTCGTCGGGTCCGTTCTCCACGGTTTTGATCTTGAACGTGCGGTAGTCCGCCTTCTTGGGCGCCGCCATCTCGAAAACCACCATCGAGGCCACGATGTCCGAGCCTTGCAGGTTCGAGATGTCGAAGCACTCTATGCGCCGTGGCTCGTCAGGCAGGCCCAGGGCCTCCATCAGCGCCACCAGAATCTCGCGCGATCGTTTCTTCGGATGACGCCACTCCAGATCGTGCGCGAGTTTCGCGTTGCCGGTGACAAGTTCGAGCAGGCGGACCTTTTCGCCCCGCTGGGGCACGCGAAACCGGACCTGGGTTCCGCGGCGTTCGCTCAGCCACACCGCGAGCGTCTCCATGGCCTCGAACGCCTCGGGGAGCAGAATCTCGCGCGGCACGTAGCGATCGCCTTCATAGAACCGCGCCACCGACTCTTCGAGGATTCGCGCTTCGTCGCCCACGCGGTCGAGCAGGAACCCTTCGCTCGAGGCCACCCGGCCTTCGCGCACGCAGAAAACCTGAAGCGACGCGCGGCCTTCTTCGACGTGGATACCGAAGACATCGCGCTCATCCACCTCGGCGGTGGTGATCTTCTGCGGCAGCTCGAGACGCTCAAGCGCCTGGATCGCGTCGCGGACCGTGGCCGCGTGCTCGAAGCGTTCCTCCTCGGCCGCCTTCATCATGGAGACGCGCAGATCCTTCAACACCTCGTCGGTGCGTCCCTCGATAAACTTCGCGGCCTCGACACAGGATTTCCGGTAGTCGTCCAGGGAGCAGATCGAGGCCACACACGGAGCGACACAGCGGTGGATCTGGTACTGCAGACACGGACGGCCCCGGTTGCCGTCGAGCTTCTCCCTGCACGACCGCACGCCGAAGACGCGATGCACGAGCGATGCGGTCTTGCGGCCGAGGTGCGCCGGGATGTAGGGCCCGCCATAGGCGCTCTTGTCCTCGGCCACCTTGCGCACGATATGGAGGCGCGGATAGGCCTCGCCCAGGGTCAGCTTCAGGTAGGGATGATTCTTGTCGTCCCGGAGAAGGACGTTGTAGGGGGGCTGATGGCGCTTGATGAGATTGTTCTCGAGCGCCAGGGCCTCGCTTTCGCTGTCGGTGACCAGGATGTCGAGATCCGTGATCTCGGAAACCATGGAGACCTTGTGAAAGGTCCCCTCGTGCCCCGCCTGAAAGTACGAGCGCACCCGATTCTTGAGAACGCGCGCCTTGCCGACATAGAGAATCGCGCCCTCGGCGTTCTTGAACAAATAGACGCCAGGCGAAATCGGAAGCTGTTCGAGTTTCGCGTCCAGCTTGCGGAGAGGAACGTCAGACATCGCGCGGGATGGTACCCGATGGAACCTCGGCGCCCGAATCCAACAACCCACGCCCCGAAGCGATGACGCCAATCGCACCAGCAAGGCACTGCGAGCCGCGACCGCCTTCGGCCGGACTATTGGAAGAACCAACCGCGACCCACTACGGTCAGGGAACGGTGCGTTGGCCTCCGCACCCAAGGTTTCGCGCCCCTCCCCGCCGGCCTCGATCCGAGGCGACCTGGGATTGTGCGACCTAATCGTCCTCGAAACCTGAACTCTTGAACTTCAGGGTCCGGCTGTTCTCCGTGACGGTCCGCCGAACCCCATCCGGGATGCCGTCCGGTACCTCGGCCTTGATCTCCAGAGTCACGGTGACCTTCGCCCCACGCAACGTGGCGAGGTGCTGAATAACCTCCTCAGCGATCCGCCCAGCGTCGCGGCCAACCCGAGCAGGATCGACCTCGACCGAACCGTAGAACGTTCGCAGCGGCGGCCGTTCGGGCGGTGGGCCCGGAGCGCCTTCGGGATGGATATAGCCACTCGGCCCTCCCTCGCCTTCCATCACATCGGGGCGCTCTGAAGCGGTCTCGTCGTCTCGGCTCAACTGCTTCGTCGCCGCATCTGCCTTCACCAGAAGCCCAGGGCCGCTGAGGTCGATCCGAACTGATTTGCCACATTGGAGGCCAACGTAGCGTTGGGCCTCTTCATCGAACGCTTCGGCGTATGCGAACGTCTCCCGCGACCATGTCACCAGGTTCAAACCGCTTTCCATTGCGCCCCGCAACACCTCCGGTGAGGCCAGGCGAGGGAGGTATAGGTAGCGAGCGAAGTCGTCGTCGATCTGCCGAAGCGCAACATGATTCTTCCCGTCTCGCCAAAGGGGCACGCGATCAAGCTCCATCCGCAGGCGCGTCCCGCCCAGAGAAACCAGCAGAAGCTCATCCGGGCGAAGCTTCTTGCTCGCGCGCACCGCCAGGGCATCGGCTCCGGAGAGGCGAATCGCCTGGAACTCCACGGGCGACTGTGGCTTGCCTTGCGTCGGTACCAGGAGCCATTGATAGGTCTCCGGGACTCGAGCCGTCACCACGCCATCGGCCGACTTCCGCTGCGTCTCGGCCTGCTTCACCTGGTGCGGATCGAGGTTCAGCTTGTCCATGTCGTCAACGATGGACTTCCATGCAAGATATCGCCGGACGGCTTCACGGAGTTCCTCCAGGCGCGACTGATCCGCGGCGAGAAACACCAGAGTGTTGCGATAGAGGCGCGGCGTGTTGCCGCGGGTTTCGAAGATCGCCTTGGCCGCGGCCAGCGCGGGATTGGCGGCCTCCTTGCTGTACACCTGCTCAGTTCCCAGGACAACGAGCCGTGTGGCGCGTTCATCGGGAACATCGAGGCCGGATCCAGGTAGAGCATGAACGCCCGCGAAGTCGCCCATCTTCCGAAGGTCCACTCGAAGTCGCCCCTCGATCTCCTGGTTTACCGCGTCCATGTCGCGCTTGAGTTGTTCGGCACGGTCGTCCGCGAGCTTCGTGACTGTGGGCTGCGTCGAATACCAGTACCGCGAGCCGTCTTGATACAGGTAGGTCGCGGCGGAGGCGAGTCGACGGAGGGCGTCGCCGAAGACATTTGGGGACTCGCCGGGCATGACGCAGCCGAGTTTGATCCGGCGGTCCTCCAGTCCTTTGTTCGCGGCTGAGGCGGTTGGCGCGGACCCAAGGTAGATCGTCCGCGCGACGCGGCGAGACGCGGCGAATCTCCCCAGACTTGGAAGGCCGTCCAACTCGAGCGGCAATGAACGCGGACCATCCACGTCCTTCTCGATGACGGGAACCCAGTTCTCCGGAAGGTATCGGGTCAACTCGAACTGAACGCGCGGATCATCGATCGAAATGTTGCCGGGCATGATCAGCGGGTTTCGATCGGTCTTCTCCCACAGGCTGTGGATCACTGCGGCCATCAGGCGGAGCACGCCGCGCGTGCGCTGGAACTTCACCAGGGATGACCAGTCCGTGTAGAGCCGATCGAAGACCTCGGGATGAATCGGGTACGCAGCCTTCAGCCTCGTCTCATACTCCCCTTCTCGGCATTCGGGAGGAAACTCCTGGCTCTGAGTTCGATAGAGATCGAAGAACGCACGCGCCACGGTGTCGCGCGCGACGAACTGCTCCTTGTCGACAAGAGGCTCGAAGAGACGCCGACGGACGATCTCGAAGCCTTCCTCGGCGCTGGCGGGACGCCATGACGCTTCGACGCGACCCACGGCGTTGCGTAGACGATTCAGCGCCGCGTGGCCACGCTCGCCGCCGACCTCAACGTCTTCGCCCCGAGTGTGTGGAGACGCGGAATCGTTGGAAGCCGGAAGGCTGATCACCAGAAGACAGCGCTTCGCCAGCTTGGCCGACTCGGTCAACGCCTGCGCGAAAGTGAAGTGTGTTTCGAAGCTGCCCGCGGGCAGATCAGCGGTGTCGTGCAACTGCCGCGCGTAGGCCACCCATTCGTCGATGAGAATGAGGCAGGGGCCATATTCGTTCATCAACTCGCGGAGCGCGTCACCCGGGCTCGTGGCCTTCTCGTCGTCGGCTTGAATCTTCTGAAACGCCTTCTTCCCGCCTAGCTGCCAAGCAAGCTCTCCCCACAGCGTGCGCACTACGGTGCCGTCGGACTTCACCGAGGGATTTCCAGGCGAGATTTTGGTTCCGACCAAAACCACCCGTTGGACCTTGGGTACCTTCGTCACCTCAGCGTCAGTGAGCACAGAGTCAACGCCCAGGAGGTCACCGGGCGATGCGCCGGAGAACAGGTGGTAGAGCGCGAGCATCGAGTGCGTCTTGCCGCCGCCGAAGTTGGTCTGAAGCTGAACCACCGGATCGCCACCCGAGCCCGCCAGCCGCTCGACCGCGCCGGTCAACAACTGCTTCAGGCTCTCCGTCAGGTACGTGCGACGGAAGAACTCGGCGGGGTTCTTGTACTCGTCGGAGCCTTCGCCTATGTGGACCTGCCACAGATCGGCGGCGAACTCGGCCTGCTGGTACCGGCCACTCGCCACGTCTTTGTGCGGATTCACCACGTCGCGCCAGGGCTTGAGGTTCCCCGTCACCTGGCTTTCGATAGCCGTTCCGGCGCTCTTGCGCTTTTCACTCCGCATCTGCTCATCAAAGATCAGGCGACGGAGTTCCGTCTTCATCTTCCCGATCTCGTCTGCCTCGGGCGCGGAAACCGAGGAGAGCAACCGAGCCATCGAATCAAGCGAGCGGTCGGTGTCATCGCTGGAGAAAGGCTTCTGATGCGCCCAACGATTGCGGACTTCGCGAAGCTCGCTGACCAGCGCCCGTTCCGATTGGCCCAGAGTCTTGCGGAAGACAATCTGCCATTGGTTCCACATGACGGTGAGCAGCGATGCCGCGTCCCACGGCACCTTGCCCTCGTCGCGGAAGAGGCTCTCCTGAGACGGACCGACCGCGGCCCTGACCTCATCGAACCACTTCTGAGCGTGCTGCGCTTTCAGTTCGCGCTCGACGAACGGACGGAGGCCGTCGCGAAGCAACTCAAGGGCCTTGCCCACACGTTCCTGGTTTGTCAGCGCCAT
>CAZFQH010000105.1:0-10654 GCA_964520805.1 uncultured Acidobacteriota bacterium
CACTTTTCCGGGCGCCACCCGAACCATCGCCGTCCTCCGCGCTCACCAGGAGGCCAGGGTCTGGAGCCGCGGAGAAAGCTCCGGCCCGACGAAACGTCAGCACCCATGGGCGGTCAATCAGTGGGAGAATCGACGGGCTTTGCCCAGCCAAAGAATGCGACCCGACGTGCCCACGGCGCCCCGGGCGGACTGAATGTCAACGCTTCCCCTCTCGCCGGCGAATGACCCGCCCGGCCGGATCCGGATCTTTGGCACCCCGGGGAAGCTGGGGCTCTGCACACTGGTGCTGGTGCTCCAGGCCGTCCTCCTCATCTCCACGGCCTGGGACAAGTCGGACACCACCGATGAGCCCGACTACCTGATCGGCGCGCTCGCCCAGTGGACCCACGGCGACTACCAGAACAACTGCCACGCTCCCGCGATTCCCCGCTGGGGATTTGGTCTGGGTCTGCGGATATCCGACCCGGCGCTCTTCGCGGAATGGGGTGAAACCAACGAGGTCTCGTCGCATCCTCTCTATTCGCGCCCGCGAGTCCAGATGCGGCGCAACCTGTTGTCGGCGCGCCTCGCGACAATCTTCGTCACCCTGGTCGCCGGTCTCCTTCTCTATGGCGCCGCGGAAATGCTGCGACCGGGCGCCGGTCTGCTGGCCCAGATTCTCTGGGCGTTTTCACCCTCCACGCTCGCCCATGGGTCTCTCGCGACCCTGGACATGTGGGCCGCCGGCGGCCTCGCCGCCGTGCTCTTTCTGCTCTTGCGGGCGGAACAACGCAGTTCAGTCTGGACCTTCATTCCTCTTGGCATCGCCCTGGGGCTCGCCACCGGCTCGAAGCTGACCGCACTTCCGTTTGCGGGAATCGCCGTGCTGTATGCGTGGTTTGCCGCACGAAAGAACGGGGAGACCGCGCTGCGTTCATTCCTCCTCGTGATCCTCGCCATCGTGACCGCCGCACTCGTCATCTGGGCGTCGTTCGGCTTCGGTGTCGGCATGGTGGACCTCGCGAGCCTGTGTGGCACCGGACGCGGGCTCAGCGAGGGTCGCTTTGGCCCGGTGCCCGCCTCCCTTTGGATCGAAGGCTGGCTCCTTCAAGTTCGGCGAGGCCAGGTGGGCTTCTTCAACTACCTCCTCGGCGAGACCAGTCGCACGGGCTGGCCGTGGTTCTATCTCGTGGTTCTGGCCCTCAAGGTCACGGTGGCCGCGCAGATCCTGGCCGGGCTTGCCATCGTGGCCCGCCTCAAATGGGGCGCCAGTCTCAAGTGGCCGGCCGAAGCCCTGCTTCTCCTTTACCCCTTCTTCCTGGTCCTCGCCATGAGCCTCGGAAACACTCAGGCGGGGGTTCGCTACATCCTTCCGGCATTTCCCTTCTTTATCGTATGGCTCGCCATTCAGGGGCGGCGTCTCTTCGAAAACGCGCCCCGATTCAGGGTCGCGGTTTCCTTCGTCGTGGCCCTCGCCTGTTTCGAAAGCGTTCGAATCCACCCGCACCACCTGATGTTCTTCAACCTCTTCGCAGGGGGGCCCGAGGGCGGCCCGCGCTATCTCATCTCGAGCGAGGACTGGGGACAGGATCAACGACGCCTCGCTGCCTGGCAAGCGGAGAACGGGGTGAAGCGGTTGTACTACAGCCGCTACAACGGCAACCCGGAAGCCTGGGGCATCACGTACCGGCAGGCGTTGTGCGAGCCCCGACTGGCCGGAAAGTACGCGCTCCACGCAACCGAGGTGCATCGGCCCAAGCGCGTACGACCGGGGTGTTTTGATTGGATCACCCAGGAGCCGCCCGATGAGCGGATCGGCCACTCGATCTACATCTACCGGATCGACGATGCGCGACTGGAGCGCCTGAAGAATGGCATCGCCGGGCCCGCATTCTGGTCCGCCCCGGGACTGCCTCCCTATCGTGATCGCCTTAAGACCGCCGAGCCGGCCCAGCCGACTAACGACCCGTCGCAATAGGCGGCTCCGATCCTCCCGCGCGTCACGTCCCTACGGGTTTTGGGGATCGCTGGCACTTTTACCCAGAGGCGAACTCTGAACGGCGAGATGGCTTCGTCGGATCTCGTTCGAAGGCCTCCTCGCCATGACGAGTTCTACCTACTGGCGCGCTCTCGGTGACGCGGCCGACTTTCGCCACGGGCTGCTAGAGGCCGCGGACGCGGCAGGCCAGAAGAAGCAGGCCGAAACCGATGATCCAGGACCAGGTAGCGATGGGTGCGCCAATTCGGACGAGACCGAAATGCGCGACCAGGGCCACCGCGTAGAGGACGAGGGCGATAATCCAGACCATCATTGTGGGGGCTTTGCCGGAGTTGCTCATGATGCCGCTCAGTCTCGCCGCCGCGGACCGGTGGGTCCGTGCGGCAGCACACACATCTTCGGTCAACTTCAGAGTTCCGCAGCCACGGGGTTTCTTCAGTCCTTGCCCTTATCCTTCGCATCGGGTCCGAGCCAGGCCAGTCGAAAAGCGAGTTGCACATCTGTGGGGGTGCCCCCCGAGTCTTCGAGTCCAACGACTTCGGGAGTGGAGTCTTCGACGAACCGCAACTGAGCACTCCGCTCCTGACCGCGCCGAAGGAAGCGGATTGGCACTTCGTCGCCCGGTTTGTGCCGGTCGGTGGCCTTCTTGATGTCCTCTTCCGTGTCGACGTTGAACCGGCCCATCGAGAGAATCTCGTCTCCTCGGTCGACCCCCGCCACGTAGAGGGGCTCCCCGATCCGCGGGGCGCCCCGAAGGGTCACGCTTCTTCCCTCCCTTTCCCAGGCCACGCGCCCAAGGGAGGCCTTCCCGGCACTCTTCAAGCGTAGTTTGAGCCCCGCCTGCTCGAGCAGAGGCGCGTAGTCGGGAAGCTCGTTCCCCTCGATGAAGCGAGCGAAGAACTCGGCGGCGAACCTGGCGTCCTTCGTGGTCGCGGCCAGACCCCGCACAAGATCCGCGGTGGTGTAGGGCTTCTCTGTCTTCCCATGCGTGACCCACAGGTGGCGCATGAATTCATCAAGCGTCACGCCTTCGAACTTCTGTCGAAGGGTCAGGTCGAGGGCCAGGGCCACTGCCGCGCCATACGGGTAGTACGAAACGAAAGTGTTGCCGAAGTTCGTGGGATCGATAGCGGTGGCGGCGTCGACAAAGGGAGCGCGCAGACTCATCTCCTGCGGCGACGCGAAACGACGTCCCGTCCCCCGAACCAGGGTATCGACGAGATCGCCCACCGACTTCAGGTGATCCTTGACCGAGGACTCTCCAGCGCGACGGATGGTCAACGGGCCATAGTAGGAAGTGAAACCTTCCGCGAGCCAGAGATTCGGGCTGGGGTTGGCCCGGGTGAAGTCGAATGGCTCCAGCTCGGCCGGTCGAATCCGCTCGACGTTCCAGGCGTGGAAAAACTCGTGAGACAGAGTGCCCAGTTGCGCGAAGTCCTCCTCATCGAGCCCGCGACTGTTGCTGATGATGGTCGAATTGCGATGCTCCATGCCGTCGCCATTCGCGTACGGCAGGTAGTCGGCAATGAAGGTGTACACCCCGAAGTCGAACTTCGGAGCCTCGCCGAACACCTTCACCTGCTCTGCCACGACCCTTTGAGCCTTCTGAGCAAAGACGTCCATGTCCTGTTCGGTGCCCTCGTGATGCGTGGCCAGACGAATCGTCTGTTCGCCCAATTTCCATTCGCGGACCGCGAAGTTGCTGAGCTCGGTCGGGCTGTCCATGAAGTACTGAAGGTTGGGGGCGCGGAACGACATCGGGCCCTCCCCCGCCGCCAGCTGGGTGGCGGCCCTCCAGGGTCGATCGCCGATGTGGAAATTCACCGCGATGGGGCGGTCGTCGAAGCCCCGCGCCCACAGGAACGTTGCTGGCATGTTGAGGTGGGCGTGAGTTTCGTCGATCTGGGAATAGGTTCCGTCGGCGCGGTCCGCGAAGAGCGTGTACGTGGCCTTCACCGTTCCGTCATGGCCGCCAAAACCCCAGGAATAGGGATCCGTTCGGGCGACCTTGAGCGGCCGTCCCGCACCATCGACCGCGGAAACGTCATAGACGTTCTTCGCGAATTCATGGATCGCGTAGCGACCAGGCGACGATCGGGCCATTCTTAGTTCGAGCGGCTCTTTCCCAGCGGCGCGGTACGTCACCGTAATCCGCGCCTCGTGATGGACCGCGTTCTCGAACGAAACTTCGTACTCGACGCGGGGGGTGCCCGGTTGTGCCGCGGCCGGCGACGCGGCGAGGAACAGGCCAAGGGCAATTGAGAACACTTTCATTCGACTCTCTCCGGCGAGGAAGGAGATTCTTCCAAAGGCGAGCGATTGTATGTCGGCTCGAGGGCCGAGGCCCCGGAAGCCGGGCCTTCCGACCGCCCGACCAGATTCCTGAGACCGCAACCCATCACCCAGGCCCGTTTCGACCACGAGCGCGGGGTGCGGGCAGGCGTCCTGGCCGACCCCATCGTGCGCACCACACGCCCACGAGCACCAATCGGGCAGAATGCTCCTGTGATGCCCTCCCATCCCCACGGCGCGGCCGCTCGATTCCCTCCCCTGATGCGGCGAGCCACGCAAACCCTTCAGGTCAATCTTGGCTACCGTTGCAATCAGGCCTGCGTCCACTGCCATGTCAACGCCGGCCCCTCCCGCACGGAGATGATGGATGATGCGACTCTCGCCCTGATCGTCCCCGTGCTGCAGGCACTCGGCGCGTCCCGACTTGATCTCACCGGCGGCGCTCCGGAACTGCATCCAAGGTTCAGAACACTGGTCGGTGCGGCGGTGGCCGCGGGAATCCAGGTGGTGGATCGCTGCAATCTGACCGTCCTGACCGAACCCGGCATCGAGGGGCTTGCCGAGTTCCTGGCCGAGCAGCGCGTGGCGGTGGTGGCCTCGCTGCCCTGCTACCAAGCGGCCAACGTCGATCGGCAGCGCGGACGCGGGGTTTTTGACAAGAGCATCGAGGCCCTGCTTCAACTCAACTCCCTTGGCTACGGAAAAGCGGGGAGCGCTCTTCGGCTGAGCCTCGTCTTCAATCCCCAGGGCCAAAGCCTCCCACCTGACCAAAAGACGCTCGAAGCGCAGTACCGTCTGGAACTGGCAAAGCACTTCGGCGTCGTCTTCACGGAGTTGCTCACCATCACGAACATGCCGATCCAGCGTTTCGCCGATACCCTGCGACGGGAGGGGAAATACGATTCCTATCTGGATCTCTTGCGCGCGAAGTTCGAGCCCGCGAATCTCGCCTCGGTTATGTGCCGCGACCTGGTCAGCGTCGACTACCGGGGTTACCTCTACGATTGCGATTTCAATCAGCAGCTCCAGCTCCCGATGGATTCCGTCGATCCCGAGCGGACGCAACCGCATCTCCTTGATCTCCTTCGAGGAGATGTGGCCGGCCGGATCATCCGCGTCGATTCTCACTGCTTCGGCTGCACCGCCGGGCAAGGGAGCAGTTGTTCGGGCGCACTCGAGCGGTTCGTACGTTCCGCTCCAGCGTCGCCGTGAAAACGGCAGGGGCCAGATCCCGGCCGCCGGGCGCGCGCCGGGCCGACCCTCGATGGCGGTCTCGTTCTGGACCGCGGCAGCTCAGCGCGGCGCGTGCGCCAGGAGATGTGCGCCGACCAGCGCCCGGATGCGCGCCTGCTCAACCGCCAGGATGAGGGTGACAAGTCAGGGCCGGTCGAGTCAAAGCAGTGTTCAACCGCCACCCGGTTGACCCCGGCCTGCTAGTTACCCTTCTCCTCGGCCAGAATCCTGAGCAGCGCGCCGCCAATTCCACCGCTCACAAAACCCAGAAGCGCCAGGATGAAGGGGACCAGGTATTCGCCAAGGCCAAGGTGGATGCGCACGTCCTTCAGTCGGTGACGCGATAAATCACGTGCAGATCCTCTTCATCCTTGAGCGTGCTCAGCGCCACAAATTCAACCGCCTGGCCACTGAGCGTAGTGAACGCAACCACGGGCCGCGTGCGGCGTATCCCGTTGGTGAGGACGTCCACGCGTCGGGCGACGGTTGCCGGCACGAGTTCCATGCCTGACATGCTCTGGCGGTTGTGGAGCGCCAGCCCCGCGGCAGCCATCAGGCTCAGCACTCCCAGCCCAAGCAACCCCCACGCCACGCGCTCAAACACGAGTCACTCTGCGGTTGTCAGGAGGAAGCGGCACGAAGTTCACGCTGGCCGGGTTGCGCGGAAGCGGCCGGCGCTTGATGCCGCCGCGGACGGTCATCCTGCTACTTTTCACGCTTGCGGCCGCATGCTGGGCAACTTGCGCAAACGCCGCTTCCAAATCCTGGCCGCCGTCGCCTTTCGCGTTGGCGGTTCGGAGTCGGAGGTGGGGACATTCAAGCCCGGCGAGAATAGCCGACCTCGGTACTTTCTGTTTTGAACCCGGTTCCGTCGACGGTTTTGAACCATCTCGGAGCGCCGCGACGTCAAGGTCCAAGAGTATTCTTCGAAAATCTATTGAATACTCCCGGCGCCCTGTGCCACATTCGAAGATGGCGCAAGACTCCTGGCCATTCAATCAGTTGAAGTCGCCCGTGCACGACCTTGACTTGTCCCTCCCTGGATCGTTACTCTGAGAGAAAGCAGTGCGGCATCAGCGAAGCTGATCGGAGCGTCGCGACCCACTTTTGCGGAGGAACTCACCATGCGCCGTTTCTTAACACTAGCGACCACTGCCGCCATCCTTCTCACTCCTGCGCCCTCGATGGCCCAGAGCTCGGTGGGCGAGATCTTCGGGAAAGTTGTGGATGAATCGGGGGCGGTGCTTCCCGGAGTCGCTGTAACCCTCGAAAGCCCCGCCCTGATCCAGCCCTTGACTACCGTCACAACATCGCGCGGAACCTATCAGGCGGCCAGCCTCCCCATCGGGACATATCGAGTGCGCTTCGCGCTCGCCGGCTTCTCCAAGCTGCTGCGCGAAGGCGTGCGAGTCGAGACCGGCTTCAGCGCCGAGGTCAACGGGAGGCTCAAAGTGTCGACTCTCGAAGAGACCGTCACGGTCAGCGGCGAAGCGCCGGTGATTGACACCAAGTCCCAGACCCTGTCCGCCACCTTCAACCGGGAAATGCTCGAAAACATTCCTTCGGCCAGAGACCCCTGGGTGATCATCGAGCAGGTGCCCGGCATGGTCATGGACCGCCAGAACGTGGGAGGAAACCAATCGGGCCAGCAGTCGAGCTTCCTCGCGCACGGCAGCGCCACGAACCAGGTCTGGAACATGGACGGTGGCGGAATCACGGACATGGCGTCGGACTCGTCTCCGTCCTACTACGACTTCGACTCCTTCGAGGAGATTCAGATCACGACAGGCGGGGGTGACGCGTCTCTCGACACCGGCGGTATCTCCATCAACCTGGTCACCAAGAGCGGCTCGAATACTTTCCGAGGCTCCGCGCGCTTCTTCCTGGCGGACCGCTCGTTGAATGCGACGAATTCAAATGCGGACATCCAGCGGCAGGGCGGCGGAGCCGGGAACCCGCTCGAGAATATCCAGGACTATGGCTTTGAGTTCGGAGGACCCATCAAGAAGGACAAGGCCTGGTTCTGGGGCAGCGCGAGCCAGAACGACATCAAGGTCGGCGTGGTGGGCTTCCTGCGCCCGGGCTGCACGGACGGCAACAACCCCGACTGTCTCGAAACCGATCTGACCGTCCTCAAGAACTACAACGGCAAGGTCAATTATCAATGGACGAAGGAGCACAAATCGGCCTTCCAGCTTCAGTATGGCGATAAGTTCCGGGGCTCGCGCGGGGCCAACAGCCTGACCGCGATCGAGGCCACGGTGCGCCAGACTGCTCCCGGTTTTGCTTACTTCCTGCAGCACCAGTGGTTCGTGAGCAATGCTCTGATGCTCGAGGCCCGCGCCAATTACGTGGATGGGGGCTTTCTGCTGGACTTTCATGACGACTCCCTGGCGAACGTTCAGCCCACTTTCGACATCGTGACCCAGATGAACGGGCGCTCCGGGACCCAGACCGACAACATTCGGCCCACCAAAGAGGCGAAGATCGACGGCACTTACTTCATCGCCGACGTGCTGGGCGGGTCGCACTCGACAAAGTTCGGGGTGCGTGGGCGCTGGACGCCCTATCAGACGATCACGAAGACCGGCGGAGGCGCCACCGCCCGGTTCAGCAACGGCGTCCCGGCCGAGGCCTCCATTTCACGCAACGGCCACACCACGCGCGACCTTTACGAATACTCGTTTTACGTGAACGACTCGTTCCGAAGAGGCAAGCTGACCGTGAACGTCGGCCTGCGGTTCGATTTTCAGAAAGACCTGGCTCTCGCCGCCAACATCCCCGCGAATCCGATCCTGCCCTCCCTGCTTCCGGCCGTGGATTTCAAAGGCGCGGATTCCGGTGCGGCGTTTAAGGACCTGGCGCCCCGGTTCAGCATGACCTACGATATTTCCGGCAACGGCAAGACCATCCTCAAGGGGACGGCGGCCCGGTACTACGGCCTCGGAATCTTCACCGCCGGAAATCTGTCGCCCACCGGTCAGACCACACTCCGCTACCCCTGGACGGACCGTAACGGCGACCGGACCGTGCAAAGCAGCGAACTGGACCTTACCCGGCTGCTTGCTTCAAGCGCCAACTACAACCCGACCAATCCGTCCGCGGTGGTAAGCCCCATCACTGTGGATCCGAACCTCGAGAACGACATCACCAACGAATTCCTGCTGGGCATCGAGCGGGAGTTCGGCCGGGGCATCGGCATGGGCGTAACCTTGATGAAGCGCCGCTACTACAACTACAACACCACGTTCCGAGTCGGGCTGACTTCGGCGAGCTTCGTGCCGGTCACGATCTCACGGGCGTGTGGGAACACCTCCTGTGCTGAGGCGAACTACACCGTCCAGTACTATCAACTCCCGTTCACCCAGCCGGCGGCGCAGACTCAGAGGAACCACCTCGACGGCCGCGAATACAAGGGCGTGGAATTCACCGCGCGGCGGCGGTACAACGGTCGCTGGATGGCGAACGCCAGCTTCACCTGGAACTCCACGGTCCGCCGCTATGCCGGAGGGCCCGATGTCGACTACTTCGATCCCACTAACGTCGACCAGCAAGACGGCGAGCCGGTCGGCACCTCGAACGCACGGTGGGTGGGCAAGTTCACGGGCATGGTCTCGCTGCCTGTCGGCTTCAACCTCTCGGCGTTCTTCAACGGGCGCGATGGGTTCCCCTTCAACCGAACGATCCTCACCCCCACTCGGACCGGTGGCCTCGGCACCTCCGATATTTTGGTGAAAGCCTACGCGTCCGAGCGCTACCCGACGTTTTTCCAGATCGACGGCGCCCTCGACAAGTCGATAACATTCGGCAAGGCAAGCAGCCGTAAGGTAGTGATCAGCGTGGCCGCTTTCAACGTGTTGAACTCCAACGTCGTTCTCGGCCGCACGGCCCGCCAGAACGCTTCCAATGCGAACAACATCACAACTATCCTCGCGCCTCGCACCTTGCGCATAGGCGCCCGCGTCCAGTTCTAGTTCCACCCTGTGGATCCCACGGGCGCGGAGAACGAAGGCAACGAGGCGCTCGTCCTTGCTCACGATCTGGCCCTCAGATTCCTGCGTTCCCTTCCCGAGCGACCCGTTGGCCCCCGCGCGACGTTCGAGGAACTGGTCGAATCGCTCGGCGGCCCGCTGCCTAACCGGGGCGATGAGCCCGCCCACGTCGTCGAAGCCCTGGCGAGAGCTGTCGAGCCGGGTCTGGTAGGTTCCGCCGGACCGCGGTACTTCGGCTTCGTCATAGGCGGAAGCGTACCCGCGGCACTTGCCGCGGACTGGCTCACCGCAACCTGGGATCAAAACGCCGCCTTGAACATCGCCTCACCCGCCGCCGCCGCCGCGGAGGCCGTGGTCGCGGAGTGGGTGAAGGATCTGCTGGGCCTGCCACAGGAAGCCGGCGTCGGTTTTGTGACCGGCGGCCAGATGGCGAACTTCTCAGGCCTTCTCGCCGCACGTCACGCGGTTCTGGCCCGAGCTTCATGGGATGCGGAGAAACGGGGTCTCCAGGGCGCGCCCGAAGTCCATGTGGTTATCGGCGAAGAGGCTCACGCCACCATCCTCTCGGCCCTGAGGCTCCTGGGCTTGGGCGAAGCGCGGGCTCACCGAGTGGCCGCGGACGAACAGGGGCGGATGCTGCCCGCAAGCCTCAAAGCGGCGCTGGAGCCCCTTCACGGACCGATCATCGTTGCCGCCCAGGCCGGCAACGTGAGCACGGGTGCCTTCGACCCGCTGGACGAGATCTCAGAGATCGCGCGGGCCAGGGGCGCCTGGCTGCATGTTGACGGCGCTTTCGGCCTGTGGGCGGCCACGGATCCGGCGCGGCGTCACCTCCTGCGCGGCGTGGAACGGGCGGACTCGTGGGCGACCGACGCTCACAAGTGGCTCAACGTTCCCTACGACTCCGGCATCGTGATCGTCCGCGACCCAAAACATCTCAGTGCTTCGATCACCAAGAGCGCCGCCTATCTCATCCCGGCGATGGGCGTGGAGCGGGACAATCACGACTACACCCCGGAGTCCTCCCGCCGGGCGCGCGGGTTCGCGATCTGGGCGGCCTTGCGCAGCCTGGGACGAGCCGGTGTCGGCGAGATGGTTGGCCGGTGCTGCAACCTCGCGCTTCGAATGGCCGGCCTTCTGCGCGCGGGGGGCGTCACGG
>CAZFQH010000106.1:0-10633 GCA_964520805.1 uncultured Acidobacteriota bacterium
GGGTGCCCTTCGAGAAATGGGGATGTCCGAGCGCAGCCACCATGGCTGCCCCTACTGGTTTAAGAAGGCCGACATGAATCTATAGAAATTCCAGGTGTCCACTTTGGACGAGATCTCGAAGGTCGAGTGCATTGAGAGGAGAGGAACCCCCATGTCGATCACTTCCATGTCCCAATCGGAGAAAAACTGTCCGATCGTGCCCCCACCGCCCACCCCGACCTTGGGGGTCTGGGTCTGCCAGGGAATCGAGGCCCGATCCAGAATCCCGCGGATGCGCGCGGTGAATTCGGAATTGCCATCGAAGCCGCGGCCGTAGCGCTTGATCGCGGGACCAAAGCCCATCCGCGCGGCGTTGGTGGCTTCACTGGTCGACCCGAACAGGGGATTGACACCGTCGTTCGTATCCGCGGAGATCACTTCCGAAGCGCGGAGGGAAAGACGCAGGTCGAGGTCCGTATAGTCCTTGCCGCGTTGCCCTTGAATCAGGCGGCCGATTGCATTGTTGAAGAACTCCGAGCGCGCGCCGGTATTGTTCACCGAGCCCGCTTCCTCGTGGTTCGTGAGATACGCCACCGCGGTCCGTTTCGGTGTGCCGGTCAGATCCATCACTGCCCTCACGGCGCAGTAGGAGGACAGTCGGTCGTCCTGGCCGTAGCCGCCGGTGAGGCCGCGGTCGATGCCGACGTCCGCAGGCATCCGAGCGGGGACCAGGTGAAGCTCACCCGAGACGAAGTCCTCTTCCGTGATGCCGTAACGCGAGGTCATCTCCTTCATCACGGTCGCGACCAGGGAGCCCTCGGTGGGGATGCTCGCCACCACCGGATCCAGTTCCTCTGCCTCGAGAACGTTCTGGTAGGTGCGGGCGCGGAGTGGCGTGTCGGAGTGGGGGGCGTTGTCGGGAATCACAAACACGGGGTCAGCGTCGTCCATGCCGATCGAGACGTCGATGGTCTTTCCGTCCGTGGTGTCCACCCGCCCGATGAGGGCGAGCGGTTCATTCGCGTACTGGTACCTCTTGATGCCGCCGTACTCCATCGTGTTGAACAGGGCCAACGCTCCCGTGACGTAAAGCGGCCGCGCTTTGAGATCGAGATGCGACGAGTCGTGATGCGTCGCTATGACCCGCACGCCCGCACTCAGGGGCTCTAAGCCCACGACCACCAGCATCACTCCGCGATCGCGGCTGTTGACGATGAGTCTGGCACCTGGTTTCACCTGAGCGGCAGTGGTGAACTCGGCGAAGCCCGCGGCCTTCGCCTGCCGGATGGTCTCCCGGGTCGAGAAGTACGCGCTGCGTGCCACCTTCAGGTACGCCTTGTAGGACTCGTTGAAGGCGAAGATCTCCTTCCTCTGCTCGGCGGTGACCAGATCCCATCCGTTCTTCTTCCCCTCCCACACGGTTTTGAGCGGAGAAGGCGGTGCGGTGGGTCGCGTCTCCTGAGCGGGGGCGAGTGCTGGGAGGGCAAGAAAGGCGGCGAGAGACAGGGTGGGGATGAATCGCATGAACACTCCAGAAAGGGATCGGATGAGTTTAAGGCGCGAGTTTAGAGGCTTAAGGATCCGGGCGCCGGACGGAGGAGATAGC
Organism: uncultured Acidobacteriota bacterium; assembly: GCA_964520805.1. Lineage (GTDB taxonomy): Bacteria > Acidobacteriota > Vicinamibacteria > Fen-336 > JAGNNV01 > JAGNNV01. Next base: position 1,586 of record CAZFQH010000106.1, read on the forward strand.
TTGACGAGGGCTTGTCGAAGCCGCTGATCACCAGGCCGCGGGAGAATCCGGCCCTCAGTTCGCGGGCTATGCGCTGCTGTTCGGTGCGGGCTTGATCGGGAGCGGTGCGAACCAGTTCGTTCCAGGCCACAGGGATTCGTACTTTTGTGTCGCTCGACGGCCGCGATTGTCTCTCTTCACGCGACAGGGCGTCCACGCGCGGTGATTTCAGATCCCAACAGGCGAGCAGCCGGTCGGTCGGCAGACCGTGATGGAGGGCCGAGGTGGTGACGCCGTAGAAGTCGATCAGGTACTCAGTCGCGATGGCGCCGAGGAGTTCGAGATTGAGATGGGCATTCGCCGCCTGCATCGGATCGAACGTCCAGGTGATCCGATCGACACCTCGCCCCAGCGCGTGTTCACGCTGCGCCCATTTCAGGCGCTGGCCCATTCCGGTGCTTCGGAAGCGGGGTCGCACTGCGAGCATGTCGGAGTGCCAGAAGAGCCGGCCGCCCCCAAAGGCCGGGAAGGCGTAGGAAAAACCGCCGATGGCTCCATCGTCCGTGAGGGCGATCAATACCGATCCGCCCGCGTGCTGGCTGGCCTTCAAATGGATGCGGCCGACGATATCGATATCCTCCAGATTCCAGACCTCGCGCTGGATTCGCGTGATTTCGTCAAGGTCCTCGTGGGACACGGCTTCGCGGATCAACATAGAGGAAGAGGGAGGGCGAACTCTAGGGGTCTGAGCGGCCGAGGGCAAGGGTGACGTCCATGGAAGGGAGGGTCTTCAATGCGCCATCTGGCAAGATGGGCGGCGCATGAACCGACGCGATTCCCTGAGGCTCGCCGCCGCCACTCCTCCCCTGGCCCTCGGGACCAGAGGGGCGGCCGGGCAAAAGCCTTTTGACTACGAACGCAATGACGGGGGCGAACACGCGCGCGCCACTTCGGAAGTGATCCTGTGCGGGGGCGCCATCGAAACCCCAAAACTCCTGATGCTGTCGGGTATCGGGCCCGCCGACCACCTTCGGACCCACGGCATCAGGGTCCGCGCGGATCGGCCCGGTGTGGGCGCCAATTTTCAGATGGGACCCGCCGCGGATCCCCAGGCCGTGGTGGACGCCACTCTGCGCGTGCGCGGGGTGGCCGGCCTGAGAGTGGCCGATGCTTCGATCATGCCGGAGGTTGTGAATGCGGCCACTCACGCGGCCTGCGTGATGATCGGGAAGGCCGCCGAGCTGATCCGGACGTCCCGGCGTTCATGACCCGTCTCGGTCGCCTCTGGCGAGGGGACGCAGGAGGCCGCGAGGTCCTCGCCCTTGGGTTCCCGCTCATCCTCTCGATGATGTCGGTGACGATTCAACACTTCGTCGACCGCATTTTCCTCACCTGGTGGTCGGCCGAAGCGGTGGCGGGGGTCACCACGGGCGGCTTCGCCATCTATGTCCTTACCGGTCTCTTCAACGGAACCGCGGAGTACGCGACACCGTTCGTCTCGCAGTATGTCGGGGCGAAACGTGAGGACCGCATCGGAGCGGTGGTCTACCAGGCCGCGTACTTCGCGGTTCTTGCCGGAGTCGTCGGCTGGGGGTTGTCTTATTTCGTGGTGCCGCTCTTCGACGCGGTGGGCCATGCCGAGTCGATACGGGTCCACGAGATCACCTATGCGCGGATCATGCTGCGCGGTACGTTTCCCGTGGTGCTGATGGTGGCTTTTTCCACCTACTTTGCCGGTCGAGGCAAGACCCGAGTTGTCCTCGGCGTGACTCTGGCCGCCACCGCCTTGAACATCTTCCTCGATTGGGTCCTGATCTTTGGAAACCTCGGTTTTCCGCGGATGGGCACGGCGGGGGCGGCGTACGCCACCGTTCTCAGCCAGGTGATCGGGGCGCTCATCTACCTGGCCCTCATCCTGCGGGCGCCGGAACGGATGGCCCACGGCTTCATGAACTTCCGATTCCAGCCCCGTATCTTCGTACGCCTGCTCACCCTTGGGGTACCTTCGGGACTTCAGCCATCGCTCGAAATTCTCGCGTTCACTCTCTTCATGTTCGTGATCGGCAACATCGGGGTGGCGCCGCTCGCCGCCACCTCCATCGCGTTCAACCTCAATACCATCGTGTTCCTGCCCGCGGTGGGCCTCGGTTACGGGGTTTCGACCCTGGTCGCCCGTTATCTCGGCATGCACCGGCCGGCCCTTGCCGACCGCGCGATCAAATCCGGTCTGGTGATTTCTCAGGCGTACATGGTGGTGTGCAGCAGCATTTACCTTCTTTTCCCCGACGTTCTTTTGGCGCCCTACGCTGCGGGTGCCGATCCGGCGAGTTTTGCCGAAGTGAGTGCCATTGCCACGGTTCTCCTCCGCTTCGTGGCCTTCTACTCCATCTTCGACATGGTCAACGTGATCTGCGCGGGAGGTCTCAAGGGAGCGGGAGATACTCGTTTTCCCATGATGGCCACGGTTCTGATTTCGTGGGTGGCGATGCTCCTTCCGACCTGGTGGTTCTGTGTGCGCGGCGGACACGGCGTCTACGTGGCCTGGATCTTCGCGGCGCTGTATGTGGTGATCCTCGGCGTGGTTCTCTTCCTCCGGTATCGTAAAGGGGCGTGGAAAAGCCTCAGAGTCATCGAGCCGGAGGTCCTCCCGGCCGCAGACCTGCCGTGATCGGACGGACATGAGGTCCCTCGTGTCCCGCCCATCGCGAGTCTTCATGGCTCTCGTCGCCTCAATTCTGCTGGGGCTATGCGTGGTGAGCGACCCGGCGAAACTGGCCCAGGGCAGCTTCTTCTCGGATGGTGCCACTTACTACTCGATGGGGTGGAGTCTCGTTTCTGATTTCGATTTCGAGTACACCGCCAGAGATCTTGCCCGGGTCAAGCGAGAGTATCCAGGGGGCCCGAGTGGCATCTTCTTGAAGCGGGCCTCCGGTGGGTTTGAACTGGACGCGTCCCCTCCCTGGGTCAAGCGCGTGCCCGAGGAAGAGAAGAAGATCTACTTCGGGAAGGCCATGACGTATTCCGTGCTGGCCGCTCCCTTCGTGGCGGTACTCGGGACGCGTGGCTTCCTTTTCTTCAACGCCCTGTGTCTGCTGGTCGCCTGGGGCTGCGCCTTCGTGGAACTCCGGACGCGCACCAGCGAAGGGAAGGCGATGTTCGCTTCCTTCGTAGTGGTGGTCGCCACGATCGCTCCGCTCTACATCTTCTGGATCCAGCCGGAGCTCATGAATCTGGCCCTCATCTCGCTGGCTCTGGTCGCCTGGCGTCGGGATCAGGTGGTGCTCTCGGCGCTCCTCTTCGGGATCGCCACCTACACCAAGCCGACCCACGTTTTCATGGCGGCGCCGCTTGGTCTGGCACCTTTCTTCAAGGGGGAAGTGCCCATGTTTCGCCGTCTGCTCGAGGTGATGCGCCGCGGGGTCTTGATGATCGGCTGCGCGGTGGGTCTTTTTGGCGTCAACACCCTGGTGACCGGCGAATGGAACTATCAAGGCGGAGAGAGGAAGACCTTCGGATTCGAATTTCCCTTTGACCGGACAGAGGCCCGAGACGTCACCTTCGGCAATGCCGGCGAGTGGATGACGACGATGAGGCTCGGGCCTCTGGAGGAAGGGGAAGCAGAAAGTCTGGGTGCGGGGATTCCTCAGGCCGTGGTGGAACTTGATCAGATGTTCGTGGCCAACCTCACAGACTTCTGGTTTGGCCGCTACGCGGGAATGCTGCCGTACTACGCGCCCGCCTTCCTGGCGCTGCTCTGCTTCGTCCTTATCGGCCCGCGGAGCAAGGAGGGATGGTTCGCGGTGGCCGCCATACTCCTCTTCTTCTTCGTGAGCATCAGGGTCCTCCCCGGACCCACGAACTGGTACGGCGGAGGCGGGACGGTGGGGAATCGGTACTTCATCGCCGCCCTTCCCCTCGCCATGTTTCTGGTGCCCCGAGGGAAGGAGATCCTGACCGGCGTGCTCGGGCTGATGATGAGTGCCTTGTTTCTCTGGCCCGCCTGGCTGCGCCCGGTCGATCACTCTTTGAAGCCTGCGCGTCTGGCGAGCCGTCCCGGGGGGCCTCTGACCTGGCTCCGCGCCGAGCGGGCCATGCTTAATGATCTCTCCTTCTGCACCGATGCCTGGCGCAAGAAGCAGCCCTACGACGATGTCGAAGGGTATCCGCGTCTCCATCGTCCGGGATCGAAGCATGGCTACTGGCTCTATTTCCCAGACGACGGGACGTTCGGGCGCGAGGTCATTCCCGGGATGTCCCTGCCCGATGGAGAACCGATGGAGGGCTATCGGGTGCGGCGCGCAGAGAGCACCGAAGTACTGCTGCGGGCCAATGAACCGGTCGACTGGATTGAGGTGACCCTGTTCGGGACGCAAACCGGAGATGACCTCGAGGTCTCGGCCGGCGGGGCGTCGCAGCGCGCGCTGGTCCCCGCGGTGGGCGCCATCAAGTTCCGGATTGTGCCCGGGCCGCCGGTCATGTACTACGACTCGTTCGTGTACAGCGTCACCGCGAAATCACGCGGCGTAAAAATGAGGGAGAATCCCGCGGCTCCTCGCCACGGTCACGTTCTGGTCCGCCTCGCGCTCCACGTTTCGCCGCGCACGTGAGCGCAGGTTCACCAAAGGTGTCCGCGGGGTCTTTAGCCGCCCTCGCGCGGCGTAAGGCTCATAAGGGCGCGGCCATCCTGTTCTATGCGGGGTTGCGTTGGTGCGGCCGTCTTCTGGGCTTCAAGCCAAGGCATCGTGCCCGCGACCGCCGGGTGCTGGATGAGCAGATCCTCCCGCGGCTCGCCGCCGAGGATCGATTTCGCCGCGTGCTCTTCGTGGGTTGCGACTGGTACACCGAACACGTCGAGGATCTGTTCCTGGCCCGAGGGCGGGAATACGCCACCATCGAGATTGATCCCGCTCGCGCAGGTCACGGGGCGCGGCGTCATTTCGTGGGCTCGCTTTCTGCCGTCGCCGATCATTTCCCAGAGGACTCACTCGATCTCATCATCTGCAACGGCGTCATCGGGTGGGGTCTAAACGAGCCCCTGGAGATCGAGCGATCCTTGCGCGCCTGCGCCGCAGCTCTGGCCCCGGGCGGTGTCCTCTTGCTCGGTTGGGACGATGTGCCCGAGAAACTGCCGATACCCATCGAAGGGATTCAGGCGTTGCGCGCACTGCGGCCCGTCATTCCTGCAGGGTTTGAGACGATCGGGCTCCGGACCCGAACCGTCACGAACCACACGTTCGGCTTCTGGGAGAAGGGCTAACTCGCAGTGCCCAACGTAATCTTCACGGTGCGAGTTTTGCCGTCGCGCCAGACCTTCACATCAACGGTGGCCCCGGGGTCGATGTAGGACAGGCGGCCTTGAAGATCGGTCTGGCTGGTGACCGGTCGCCCGTTGATCTCGGTGATCACGTCGCCGATCGCGATGCTGTTGCGGTCGACATCGACGCCGGCGAGGCCGGCCCGCGCCGCCGCCGAACCGGGATCGACGGTCTGAATGACGGCGCCTCGCACCCCGAACCTCCGGGCGACCAGGCCATCGAGTTGTGAATTGAGCCTCACGCCGATGACCGGGCGTCGCATCCGGCCGAACTCGATCAACTGAGGCACCACCCGGGCGACCGTATCCACGGGGACCGCGAAGCCGATCCCCGCATTGGCCCCCGAAGGTGAATAGATCGCGGTGTTGACGCCAATCAACCGGCCCGAACTATCGAGCAGAGGTCCGCCTGAGTTGCCGGGGTTGATGGCGGCGTCGGTCTGGATCACATCTTCGATGGGAGTGTTGAGGACACTCGTGATGGTGCGACCGAGCGCGCTCACGATGCCGGTGGTCAGAGTGTGATCCAGGCCGAAGGGGTTGCCGATCGCGAACACCTTCTGGCCCACTTCGAGGTCGGCGCTGCCTCCTACCTGAATGGGTTTCAGGTCCGTCTTCGCGGTGGTCACCCGAATGACCGCGAGATCGAGTTCGGGGGCGGCCCCCACCAGGGTGCCGGCCAGATTCTTGTCGCGCAGCGAAACCGTGATCTCGGCCGAACGCGACCCCACCACCGGCTGCACGACGTGGTAGTTGGTGACGATGTGGCCCTTATCGTCCCACACGAAGCCTGACCCTGATCCGGTGGCCTGTTCGGAAACCGTCCGGCTCCAGAAGTCCACTTGCTGGTCGGTGGTGGTGATGAAGGCCACCGCGGCCTGCGATTCTTTGAACAGGTTGATCGTGGCGCGTTCGTCGGCATCGAGGTTGCGCTCTCGGGCCGGGCCAAAGGCAGGCCTCGTCTGTGCCTCGGCCACCGAAGGCCCCGAGACGAACTCCTTGATGTCACGTCCGAAATAGCCTCCCACCAAACCACCTAGCAGAAGGGCGGGAAAGAAGACGCGTCCAAGTCTCATGCGACCATTCTAGTAGGGGCGGCCCTAGCAGCCGCCCTTGCGACAAGCGTTCGGGCTTACGAGGACGGGTATGCGCGGGTTCCCGGGCCATCAACGATAATCGCAGCCCCGTGAGCCAGACCAAGCAAGCCGCTACCTCGCCTCCGCTCACCCGGGCCATTCTCTGGATCTGGGCAGTCGGAGCCCTCTTGCGCCTGGCCTTCGTCTGGCTGGAGCCGGAGACGAAGCCCATCGCCGACGAAACCATGTGGCTGATGGCCCTGCACCGCATTCCCGCCGCCGGGATCTCGCCTCTTTCGAACTACCCGATCTTTCACCCGCCGCTCTATCCGTATTTCCTGGCCGCGGTGAACGCGGCCCTCGGCGGCCTTTTCGCGATCAAGGTGGCCCAGGCCCTGATCGGAAGTCTCCTGATTCCCGCGATCGCCCGCATCGCTTTCAGAGTGGCGGGCTATCGAGCCGCAGTGGTCTCCGCCCTGGTCGCCGCCGTCTACCCCGAGTTCATCTGGTACTCCGGGCACTTCTGGTGCGAGACGCTCTTCCTCACACTGCTGTGGTGGGCGGTCGAAAGGCTGATGTCCTCCGAAGAGACAGGATCAGCGCGGGCTGCGGTTGGGGCCGGTGTCCTGTTCGGGCTCGCCATTCTGACTCGCGAGACCCTGCTGTATCTCCTCCCCATGGGCGCCCTCTGGCTCGCCACCTCGACGCCGCGGAAGCCGCGACCTGCCGCGTTGATGACGGCCACGGCGCTCCTCCTGGTGCTGCCGTGGACTTTGCGGAATTGGGTGCAGTTCGATTCATTTATTCCCGTGTCCACGGGGGGTGGGCTCAACCTGTACCAGGGCAATGCGCCCCTCGCCAGGACCGAGGTGTACGACGAGTACTACGCGAATGAGGGCAAGGTCGAGCAATACCGATGGGCCAGGACCGCCGGGCTCGAGGCGATCTGGAAAAGGCAGCCCACGTGGATCTTCGAGAAGATCCGCGACGAGGGCCCGAGGCTCGCCGAACTCGATTCGCTGGCCCTGATCCACCTTCGCCGTGGTGCTTATGGGGAGGTCAGTTGCGCCACGTACCAGGGAGTGGCACTCCTGGTCGTTTTGCCCTGGGTTCTTGTGGCGGTTGGGGCCGTGGTCTTTCTGGCCCGAGCCTCGATCGATCGGCCGACAGCGCTCCTCGTGGGCCTGCTCGCGACCTATCTGCTGCTGCACATCGCCACCCACGGCTTCTCACGCTATCGGCTTCCGGTTCTGCCCGCGTTCATAATCCTGGCCGCATCGTGGTGCGCACCAGCGGCGGACGCCTCGCCAGGCAAGAGGTGGCCGATGGTGCTGATCGTTCTTGCGACCGGCCTGGCCCTGCTGTGGGCTCCCTCCCTGGTCGATCAGGCGGGCCATTTCGGCCTCACCGCTCCGCCCGCCTACGAAGGATTCGCGCCGGTCTGCCCTGCTAAATGAAAAACGGCGGCGATTTCTCGCCGCCGTTCTGCGTAGCCTGGACCCCGTTTCGACGAGGCAGGTTGGACGGCTTAGAAGTTCGGGGGCCTACACGTGTGGGCGCCACCGATGTAGGGGCTGTGGCTGCTGCCGATGATGACGTCCACATTCTGCGAAATATCGTTGCTGACCTTGATCGCGACCTCGTCCTTCGAAATCGACTCCCGCGCCGCGCCGCCAAGGGCGCACATACCGGGGTTCTGCGCCATCAGTTTTGCCGCGAGAAGGGTGGTGTACTCCACTTCGTCGATCCGGAGAGAACCGCTGGGGTTGAAGATCTCGGGCCGGGTCCGCTCCAGATCCGCCTGGGCGTTGTTGATCGCAGTGTTGAATAGCCCTCCTGTTCTGGTGTCGGTGCAGCAGCTTGGGCAATCGGGCCGGCTGGGCAGCGTGCAGGAGCCTGCCGCGTTTGGCGTGGGCGTCGGCGTGGGTGTGGCGGGTGTCGCGGTGGGGGCTGGCGTTGGAGTGGCAGTGGTCCCTGTCGGGCCCGCAGGACCCCTCAGATTGGCCGGCAGGTCGAGACCGTCTCCGCAACTCGAAAGCGCAAAAGCGAAGGGAAGGGCCAGGGCAAGACTCAAGCGGGTGGAACGTATCATGTCGTCAATTACTCCTAAGGTTTGGCATTGATCGAGGCAGTCTGTGTCCGGGGCGCGCGGTGAGGCCGAGGGTCCCGTGCCGGGAATAAACGTGGCCTGCTGGGCGTCCGGGCGACGCCATGGGGTTTCTTGAAGACCCGCACTGTACCTCAGCGCACCGCAAAACTCCAAGCGCTTGGATCCGGGTGGCTCCAAGACCACATTCCCCAGTGGTCACGCCCCGAACCCGTTGGCCGAAAAGGTGCAGAGTGACCTCCGACAACAATGAGCTTCGTGCGCCTCCCACGGGCGACGCCCTCGGCCCGTGCTTGATAAGATCCCCGCCCATTGCCAAACCCCATAAGGACGATCGTTAAGCTGTCGGTCGGTTTTCTCGTCGCCGCCTGCGGCGGGGGATCAAAGGCCATGGTGGCTCCGAGCTCCACGAGCCGCAGTGTCACCTTCTTGGCATTCCTTGATGAGAATCGAAATGGCGTGCTGGACGCCTCCGAATCCATGCGAATTCCCGGGGTCGAGATCAGCTTCGGCGCGGCTTCGGGCCGAACCGCAGTACTCACGGGGATGGCCACGTTCGACGCCCTCCAGAC
>CAZFQH010000107.1:0-10628 GCA_964520805.1 uncultured Acidobacteriota bacterium
ACTCACTCCGGTCCCAAGCGTGTCTCCTCGCGCCAAACCCCTTCGCATCGAACGCGCCGTTCTCTCGAGGACCGGCGAGGTCCTGCGCGCGGGGGTGCCCCTGCCCTACGATCAGGGTCATCTCACTTTCGACTTCGCGTTGCTCAATCTGTTTCGCGACGAGGATTCGCGCTATCGCACACAGCTGGTGGGTCTTGATTCCAAACCCTCGCCCTGGACTTCGGACGCGAAGAAGGAATACACGAGCCTGCCGGAGGGTAAGTATGTGTTCCGGGTCTGGGGCCGCGATGTTTCTGGCACTCTCGCCGGCCCCGCCGAGTTCTCCTTCTCGGTTCGGCCGGCGCCCTGGCGCACCTGGTGGGCGTGGCTTGCCTACGCGGTCGCTCTTGCCGCCTTGTTGCAGGCCGCGATCCGCTTTCGGCTTCATGCGGTGAGGCGACGCAATCTCGAACTCGAGGCCACAATCTCCGCGCGTACCTCGGAACTGGGTGAGGCGGTGCTGCAACTGAAGGAATCAGAACAGCAGGCCCTTCAGGCGAACCGCGCCAAAAGCACCTTCCTCGCGAGCATGAGTCACGAACTGCGCACCCCGCTCAATGCCGTGATCGGTTTCGCCCAGGTGCTGGAGCGTCGTGCGGCCTTCCGGGGTGAAGACCGCGAGAGCCTGCGCATCATCCTGCGCTCGGGCGAACACCTGCTGAGCCTCATCAACGACGTGCTGTCGCTCTCGAAGATCGAAGCCGGGGCCCTGACCCTCACCGCCCGCCCCTTCGACTTCAAGGCTCTGCTGGACGCGGTGCGCGCCATCATCCGTGTGCGCGCCGAGGCCAAGGGACTCGAGGTCGTCTTCGAACCGGCCGAGGATCTTCCGCGGGTGGTGACCGGCGACGAAGCCAAACTGCGCCAGGTCCTGATCAACCTCCTCGGAAATGCGGTGAAATTCACCGATCGCGGCATCGTGACCCTGCGGGTGACCTTCGCCAGCGATCGTGCGCGCTTCGAGGTCCAGGACACGGGTCAGGGCATCGCGCCGCACGACATATCCAGACTGTTCCTGGCCTTCGTTCAGACCGAGAGCGGCCAGCGTTCAAGTGAGGGCACCGGGTTAGGGCTCGTCATCAGCCGCCAGATCGTTCTGCTGATGGGCGGGGATATTCAGGTGAAGAGCCAGGTCGGCGAAGGCAGCACGTTCACTTTCGAGGTGGCCCTGCCGGCATCCAAAGAACCCGTGACCCAATCTGAGCGCGGCGTGATGGGCCTTGTCCCTGGACAAAAAACCGTACGGATCCTGGTGGTTGACGACACCGAGGAGAACCGGTTGCTGCTTCGCCAGCTTCTGGTGTCCGCCGGTTTCGAGGTCCAGGAGGCGTCGAGCGGCGAAGCGGCCCTGCGGCAGTTCGAGGATTTCCATCCGTCGTTGATTCTGATGGACGTTCGGATGAAGGGGATGGACGGGCTCGAAGCGACACGTCGCATTCGTGCGATGGAAATGGTTTCCGGGCGAGAGCGCTCGGTCATCGTGGCCCTGACCGCGGGGGCCTTCGAGCACGAGCGCGAGGAGATGCTTTCAGGCGGTGCTGACGACTTCGTGGCCAAACCCTTCCGTGTTGCCACGATCTTCGAGAAGATCGCCCGCCATCTGGGCGTCGCGTATGTCTACGAGGATGTGCTTCCTTCGGATCTTTCGTCTCCCACCCGCGCAACCGCTCTCTCGCCGGGCCGGCTCGCGGCTATACCGAAATCCCGTCTGGATGCGCTGCACGAAGCGCTGGCCGAAGGGGATGTGCGCCGGGCCCAGGTCGCGGCCGAGGCCATCCGCTCGGTCGATGAAGGCCTCGGAGCTGCCCTGCTGGTAGAGATTCAGGCCTTCAGACTCGACGACCTGCTGAGCGTGCTGGAGAAATTAGAGAGCTAGCGCCGAAGGCCGGCCTGGCCTCAGGACGATTGGCGCACGACGTAAGGGACCCCCGTCTCAGAGATCCGACTTTCGCTTCCCACTGGTGTGTCGACCGGAGGTCCCGAGTCCGGAACCGCGTCCGGCAGCCGAACCTCAATCGTAACCGTGTCGCCGTTCGCAAGACGAGTGGCCCGGAACCGTGCGGTCTCCGCATGCGCATCGGCCGAGATCCGTCCTTCGATTCTGAAATCCCGATCGAAGATTGTCCCCGGGGTTAGACCGTCCAGGGAAACCGCGAAGAGCGTGAGAGCCCGAGACCGCCATAGCGACACCTCGGTCTGGAGGCGCGCGATCTCTCTCGCGGACCGGGCGCTTTGAAGCTGGCCGGAGATGCGGGCGAGAACATCCGCAGCTTCGAAGGGTTTGACCAGATATTCCGCCCCTCCGGCCTCGCGAGCCCGCGCTTTCGCGTCCGCGCTGTCGTCCGCCGACAGAAAGATGACCGGGACGCTCTTGAGGGTCGCGTCCGCCTTCAGTTCCCGGCAGACGTGGTAGCCGTCCTGATCGGGCAGATTGACATCGAGGAGAATCAGGTCGGGCGGTTGGCGCCGGACCAGGCTCAGCGCGCGCTGAGCGCTGCTCGCCACCCGCACCTGGTAGCCCGCGTCTTCAAGGATGTTCGCGATAAGCATGAGGTTTGCGGGCGCATCGTCGACCACCACGATGGAAGCGGAGAGGGTTTCAGCCGAGGGGGTCATTGCTTCTCCTCAGCCGATAGCCCACGCCCCGGATCGTCTCGATGTGGCGCGGGGTCTTCGGGTGGTCGCCCAGTTTCCGTCGCAGCGACGAGACATGGACGTCGATCGAGCGATCAAAGCTCTCGAAATTGCGGTCCGCGACTTCGAGCAGAAGCTCTTCGCGCGAACGGACGCGCCCGGGCGAGCGCGCCAGGCAGGCCAGAATGTCGAACTCGGCCGAGGTCAAGGTGAGCGCCCGACCCTCGACCGAGGCATGACGGGTGGCGAGATCGACAAACAGCGCACCTACCGTGTGCGACTGCGGCCGAGTCTCGGCCGATTCCGCGGCCAGGGCCGACCGGCGCAAAACCGAGCGCAGGCGCGCCAGCAGTTCCCGTGGGGACGAGGACTTGGCGAGGTAGTCATCCGCCCCGATTTCCAGGCCGGCCACGCGGTCCGGTTCTTCGCCCATCGTCGACCACATGATCACCGGAACCGACGAGCGTTCCCTCAGACGGCGCAGGACCTCTATGCCATTGAGGCCGGGCAGCCGCACGTCGAGGATCACCGCCGCGTACGAACCCGACAGGGCTTTGTCGAGCCCGCTCAATCCGTCGCCGGCGGTGTCGATCTCGTACCCAAGAGGCCCCAGGTAGTCGGCAAGCAGAGACGACAAGGCGATGTCGTCGTCCACGATGAGGACGCGCGGGCGGGGCTCGGAGCCGGCCTGAGTCAATGGGTTCGACCTCTCCGCAGTGAAGACCCCTTCAGCGTATGGCTGCGGCAGCCCGCAGTCTCAAAACGCCCGCATCGAGAGCGGCCACGATCCGTTTGGCTTCGGTATCGAACATCGCCTTGTCCTTCTTCTCAACCGCTTCGCGCAAGGCCGGGTAAGGCCAGGGGGCGTATCCGGTGGTGAGGCCCGGGCCGATGAGCTGGTGCTTGAACCACGGGCGGCCCGGGAGACCGTCCTTGTTCAGGAACGCACGCTCGACCTGGTTGAGGGCCTCACTGAGCTTCGCGAATGCGGCGGCATTACCGGACGCGAGCAGGGCCTCAGTGGCCGCATCGGCGGCGCGCCCCGCCGCATCGAGATCGTTGACGGCCTTGAGCAGGGTCGAGAAGTCGGGCGCAAAGGGCGCTATTCCCGCGGTACGGGTGCTTCGGACCACGTCGGCGCGGATTTCGTCGAGGTCGTCCTTCATGGCGGGGCCGTAGTTGGAGAATCGAAGCGGCGCCACATCGGCCGTCGCGGTGCGAAAAGCGAGCAGGCCGAGGTAGCGAGCCGCGGCCTGGTGATACAAAAACTCCGGGTCGCCGAACCGCGACATCCAGAAGAAGTTGTCGTAGACCGAGTGATACACCCCGTAGTCGCCGCCGAATCCGCCATCCACCGAAGGAATGCCCAGGTGGTCGATAAAGGCGGTGTAGTCGGAGCCCGACCCCAGACGGCCGAGCTGAAGTTCGAATGCCGCATCCTTGCTGTCGAGATTTACGGGATGGGCCGAAGCCCACGCGGACTTGCTTCGCTGCTCCCATGCCTCGCCCACCGTGCCGCCTTTGCGGGGCTCGGGAACTGCGGCGACCGCCTCGCGAACCGCGTCGCGCATCGAGGGAGTCCCTGAAGAGCCGAAGTTGGGGCCGGTCACCGCGACGTCGATGTTGAGATACGCGACCGCCTTGCTTTGCAGCATTGACGCGTTTTCCTCCGCCCATTCCGTGGAGCCCACGAGGCCGTACTCCTCGGCATCCCACGAACCGAAGAGGATCGTGCGCTTCGGCTTCCAGCCCGCCTTGACCGCGGCGCCCAGTCCACGCGCGGCTTCAAGCATGGCCGCGGTACCGGAGTTGGGATCAACCGCCCCCGGCGTCCACGCGTCGCGGTGATTGCCGACTACTACCACCTGATCGGTGGTTCCCTGGATCTTGCCGATGACGTTGTAGATGGGCTTCAGACCTTCGTCCATCTGCACGTCCATCTCGACCGCCGCGCCTCCCGGACCGATGTGATAGGCGAAGGGCAAGCCGCCCTGCCAGTCGTTCGGCACCCGTGGCCCGCCGAGCTGACGAAGAAGTTTCTCGGCCTCGCGGTAGGAGACGGGCAGAGACGGAATCTTCGGCACGTTATTCATCTGATCGCGGGTGATCCGCTTCGCCCCCGCGGTCGAAGGCAGGCCGCCCGGGGTCGAGGGGTCGCCGGGCTGGATCGAAAGGTATTGAACCGAGCCGCGCTGGATCGCCGAAGGCGGACGCATCGGTCCGTCGGGATACACGTCGCCGCGCATGTAGCCGTCGTCGGCTGGGTCCGAGAAGATGATCACGCCGATGGCCCCGCGTTCCTGGGCCTCTTTGACCTTGAGGCCGCGGAAGGCCCCGCCGTAGCGGACAAGAACGATCTTCCCCTCCGCCGAGAGGCCCATTCCTTTGAGACGCTCATGGTCGGCGGGCGAGCCGTAGTTCACGTAGATGATCTGCCCGGTCGCCTTGCCGGAAGCGCCGTAGCCATGGAAAGCGGGGAATTGGCCCCGTGACGTCGAGTCCTTGTCCTGGGGAACGTTGTCTTCCATGAGGGCGAGTTCCTCGACCCGCGGCTCGACCATTTTGAGGGAGACGTGTTTCGGGTGGTTCAGGAAGACGTCGTACTTCACCATCTCAACATCAAGACCGAACTCTTTCATCTTTCCCGCCACCCAGTCGGCGACCTTCTTCTCGGCCGGGGTGCCCGCGACGTGGGGCTCTTCCGTGAGCTGAAAGAGCCAGCGACGCGCGTTTTCAGGCGTGGGTGTGTCAAGGAGGATCTTCTCGAACGGGGCATTCGTGTCCGCAGTCGCGCGGGTGTAGCCCGCGGGTGCCTTGGCCGACGGCCCCGCAGGCTGAGCCGCAAGAGCAAGACTTGACGATGTCGGAAAGACGGCGAAGAGGATCAGGGCGGAAAGGCGATGCAATTCAGGCATGTCGTGGATTGTACCGGTCACCGAGGGTGCCGTCATTGCGAGCAGTGGCCGTTGAAAGTGGCCGGAGCGCGAACCCTGCCCTTGGGCCATGGCAACCCCGGCCGGCCAGACCAAGCCCCTTGGTCCCTGCGTCATTGCGATGGCCGGGGCCGTTGAAAGTGGCCCGACCCCGCCCCCCAACAATTGAAAGAAACCAACGGTCCCTGAGTCCGACGAAGGAGATCCGGCCGAGCGCGCAAGTCTGGCCCTGGGCCCCGCCCCAGCCTATTCGTGACGGAGGGCGGAAACCGGGGTCACGAGGGTAGCCCGGCGCGCGGGGATGTACGTGGCGACGATGGAGGCTGCGGCGAGGATCGAGAACGAGAGAGCCAGCACGAGAGGATCGAAGGGGCTCACCTGGTACAGCATCGAACCGACGAGTCGTCCGGCCCCAAGCGCCAGCACCACCCCCAGGGCGAGACCAGCGCCCGCGAGGGCGATACCCTCACGGAGGATCAGTTCGACCACCCCCTGCGACGTGGCCCCAAGAGCCATGCGGATGCCGATTTCACGAGTTCGCCGCGCGACCACATAGGACTTGAGGCCATAGATCCCGATGATGGCGAGGATCAGAGCGGCGAGACCGAAGAGCGAGAACATCCGTGCGCCGCTGCGCACCGCCCAGAGGGGGAGAGAGTCGTCGCGGAATGACTGAAGCGTGGCGGCCGAGACCACGGGAAGATTGGGATCGAGTGATCGAAGTTCCGCGCGAACCTTCTGAAGCATCGCCGAGGCGTCCGCGGGTACCGCGCTGTTGATCCTCACGTGCAGGTTCAGACCCGACTGGAAGTTTGCCCCCACCGGTTCGTAGAAGAAGGGCACGGCCGCGGCGTCGAACAGGCTGTGGCGAAGGCCCGGAGCCACGCCGACGATCTGGCGCGCGTCGCCGGTGATTTCGTTGGCGCCGTCCTGCGCGATGGAAACTCCTTTGCCCGGACCGCCGCCGGCGCCGTACTGAACCGTGCGGCCGATCGGATCTTCGCTTCCAAAAAGCTGCTTCGCCAGGGGCTCGCTGATGATCACGGTTTTGAGGCCGGTGGCGCCCACCTCTTCGCTCGCATCGAACTCGCGGCCGCGCAGCATCGTGAGACCCAGCGATTTGAAGTAGTCAGCACCCACCAGAACGTGCTGGGCGCCGATGCCGATCGGGGCTCCCGCACCATCCTTCTCCGGCTCCCCGGCTTTCCGCACGCGACGCGAACTCGAGAAGGCGCCGAAGGGAACGGTGGACGCGACGCTTGCGGCTTCGACGCCTGGAAGGTTGCGGACACGGCCAAGCACCGCTTCGAAGGTCTGTTGCGAACGCGCGGTGTCGTAGCCGGCGAGCGAGGGATCGAGTTCCAGCAGGAGGCCCGAGTCGAGGCGGAAACCGGGGTCGGATTCGGCCGCGGCGAGTGAGCCGCGCACGAAGAGTCCGCCGGTCGCGAGAAGTGCCAGGCTCAGGCCGATCTGCAGGACGACCAGGACATTGCGAGGGGCGAGCAGCCAGAACCGGCCCCGCGCGCTCGATAGCGCCCCGCCGTCGCCCGCCTGCTCCTTGAGCTGCGGAAAAACCTCGAGACGGGAGAGCTTCATCGCGGGTCCGAGGCCCGAGACCACGGTCGCGAAGAGGCAGAAGATGAAGGTGGCCGCGAGGACGCGAACATCCGGGGTCAGCGGGAAAACGATGGCGAGAGGGGCCACCTCGATGAAAGACGAGACCAGCAGCCGGGTCAGCGCGTACGCGATGCCGAGACCCACGGCACCCCCGAAAAGGGCCAGCACAAAACCCTCGGTCAGCAGCTGCTGGACTACACGCCATCGCCCCGACCCCAGGGCCAGGCGAAGGGCAATCTCCTTTTGCCGGGCTTCGCCGCGGGCCAGAAGCATGTTCGCGAGATTGAAGCAGGCCACGATCAATACCACGCTCGCGAGGGCGAGGAGGATGGCGTTGGCGGCCGCGATCGGGGTATCGGATTGCGGATTTGTGCTGACCGACATCCGCGACAAAGGGGCCAGAGCCAGGGCGTGATCCCGGTTCTCGGCGGGGAACGCGGCGGCGAGCCGAGCTCCGATGAGTTTCGCCTGCGCGGAGGCGGCCTCGACCGTGGTTCCTTCCTTCAGCTGACCTACGAGAATCAGGTTGCGGTGGGTGCGGTCCGAGAGGTTCTGGCCTCCCGCTTCCGAGGCGCTCCGCTGAAAGTCGTTGAGCGTGACGTCGTACATGCTCATGGGCAGCCAGATCTCGGGGGCGGCCAGGGCCATGGTGCCGCTGAAGCCGTCGGGGACCACGCCGACCACGGTGAAGTCGCGAGCGTTGATGCGAACCTGCCTCCCGAGAATACTGTCGTTCTCGCCCATCTTCTTGAAGAGGCCATAGCTCAGGATTGCGACCGGGGTTTCGCGACCGGGAATTTCCTCGTCGGCTGAGAAGGCGCGCCCACGGTGAAGCCGGACGCCCAGGGTTTGGAAGTAGTTCGATGAAACCACATCGCTGAACACCCGGCGGGTGACGTCGCCTTCGGTCAGCCCGACCATGGCGAAGTTGTGGGCCATCACACTTTCGAAGGCCTGGTTGCCTTCGCGGATGTCCTTGTAGTCGGGGTAAGAGAAGGCTCGGTAAGTGTCTGGCCGCGTTTCGTCCTTGTGGAAGAGGCCGACGATGCGCTCGGCGGGGACGCCCGCGATCGGCCGCAGAAGGATGACGTTCACCAGCGAGAAGATCGCGGTGTTGACTCCGATGCCAAGAGCCAGAATGGCCACCGCGATGCCGGTGAAACCCATGTCCTTGCGAAGCCGCCGCAAACTCAGAATCACGTCGCTCTTGAAATTCATCAGAAAAGTCTCCAGGTTGCCTATGAGTACGGGAGCACCTCGATCAATGTTCCGGAGTTCACGCATTTGGATCTTCCAGGGGACCGCAGCCACGACTAAACCCCTTTGGGTTTCGTCATTGCGAGGGCCCCATCGTTCGACCATGGCCCGAGCGCGCAGATAGCCAGATCGATGGGGTTGCTTCGTCGCCTTCGTTCGATGAGCTTCCTCGCAATGACGAGAGGTCAAAGTGACAGGGTAGTGGCGGGACCGCAGCCACGACTAAACCCCTTTGGGTTTCGTGCGGGGCTCGTAAGGACGAGAGGTCAAAGTGACAGGGTAGTGGCGGGACCGCAGCCACGACCAAGCCCCTTTGGGTTTCGTGCGGGGCTTGCAATGACGAGAGGTCAAAGTGACAGGGTAGTGGCGGGGCCGCAGCCGCTGCCAAGCCCCTTTGGGGTTCGTCACTGCGAGGGCCCCATTCGTTCGACAATGGCCCGAGCGCGCAGCCTGCCTTTGGGGCAAGCAACCCCATCCAACAACTACCAGGCTGAACGAAGTCGCGCCGAGCGGGCGGATAGCAACCCCCTCCAGCCACTACCAAAGGATTCGCCCGCCCCTTGCAATCCGCGGGGCCTTACTATATCCTTCCATCCGGCTTAACGAATGAATGCAATCGCTCCTCCGCTGGAAGCCCTCATGGGCGCGCTTGGGTCTCTTGGGGATCCGACGCGCCTGCGCCTGCTGCGCCTCCTCGAACGGCGCGAACTGGGCGTGGCCGATCTGGTGAGCGCCCTCCAGCTTCCGCAGTCCACGGTCAGCCGCCACCTCAAGGTTCTCTCCGACCAGGGCTGGGTGAAGAACCGCGCCGAGGGGACCAATCGCATCTACAGGATGCCCGCCCCTGAAGAAACCGTGGCCAGGAAGCTCTGGCACGTGGCCAAAGACCAGACTGAGGAATGGGCCACCGCGAAGCAGGACCAGCTCCGTCTCGATCAGCTTGAGTCGCGCCGTCCGCAGGAAGCTCTCGCCTTCTTCGCGGGTGCGGCGGGAACCTGGGATCGCCTGCGCTCTGAGCTCTACGGTAACTCCTTCAACGATTCAGCCCTCCTTAGCCTCATCCCCTCGCAATGGACGGTAGCCGATCTTGGCTGCGGTTCCGGCATTCTCACCGCGCGCATTGCCCCCCACGTCGCCCAGGTCATCGGCATCGACCAGTCGACCGCGATGCTCAAAGCCGCGAAGAAGCGCACTTCGGCGTACCGAAACGTCGACCTTCGTCCCGGCAGCCTCGAGACCCTGCCTCTCGACGATGCCTCGGTCGATGCCACGCTGGTGGTGCTGGCCCTCAGCTACCTCAAGGACGCCCGCCGCGCTCTCGACGAGATGTCCCGCGTGCTCAAGCCGGGGGGCCGCGCGGTGGTCGTCGATCTTCTTCGCCACGACCGCGAGCAGTTTCGTATCGAGATGGGTCAGACCTCGCGCGGTTTCTCCCGCGACGAGCTGCATGACCTGCTCACCGAAAGCGGCTTGCAACAGGTCAGTTGCCGTCCCCTGGCTCCAGAAGCCGACGCCAAAGGGCCCGCCCTTCTTCTCGCCACCGCGGTGACGTCCGATGCCCCCGCGGCCCACCACGATCATTCAACAACTTCGACCAAATCTCAGTCAATCAACGCCCTCAAACCAAAAGGAAAATCATGACAGCCACTGCTGCTATCGATAAGAAGCCCGTCACCACCGCACGCGTCCCCTTCAAGGTCGCCGATCTCTCGCTCGCTGAATTCGGCCGCAAGGAAATGCGCCTCGCCGAGCAGGAAATGCCCGGACTCATGTCGCTCCGCGAGCGCTATGGAAAAGAGAAGCCGCTCAAGGGCTCAAAGATCATGGGCTCGCTCCACATGACCGTTCAGACCGCGGTCCTCATCGAGACCCTGGTCGAACTCGGGGCCGACGTACGCTGGGTCTCCTGCAACATCTTCTCCACCCAGGACCACGCGGCCGCGGCCGTGGTGGTAGGCCGGCCCGAAGCGGGCGGCACGGTCGACAATCCCAAGGGCACCCCGGTGTTCGCGTGGAAAGGCGAGACCCTTGAGGAATATTGGTGGTGTACGCGTGAAGCCATCATCTGGCCCGACGGCTCCGGCCCGACTCTGATCGTCGACGACGGCGGCGACGCGACCATGCTCGTGCACAAAGGCACCGAGTTCG
>CAZFQH010000108.1:0-10624 GCA_964520805.1 uncultured Acidobacteriota bacterium
GATCCGGCTCGCGACCTGGGGCGAAAGGAAGCGACCCAGGCGTTCGCGCTTCTTTTCCTCCATCGCGATCTTTTCGTTGAGCCGCGCGCGTTCGATCGCCACCGCCGCGAAGTTCGCGAGGGCCGAGAGCAGGTCGAGGTCGTTCTCGGTGAAGGCGTGGGTAAGTGCCGAGGTATCGAGATGGATGATCCCGATGACTTCCTCGCGGTTCCACAAAGGCGCCACCATGGCTGAACGGATCTGGTTGATGCGGATCGAATCGCCGGA
Source organism: uncultured Acidobacteriota bacterium (assembly GCA_964520805.1). Classification (GTDB taxonomy): domain Bacteria; phylum Acidobacteriota; class Vicinamibacteria; order Fen-336; family JAGNNV01; genus JAGNNV01. The sequence goes on from CAZFQH010000108.1 coordinate 268, forward strand.
GTTGAATCGAGCGTCGGCGAGCGCGTCGGAGGTGAGAATGGCGACGCGATCGGAGAGCACACGCTGAGCGATGGTCTTCGAGATCGTTATCTTCCCGCGATCATGCGACTTGTGCCGGTACTTGGTGACCTTGGCGGTCAGGGTCGCCGCGTCCTTATCCTCCCCCGCCAGCATCAGGAAACCGCGCTCGGCCGGGATCGATTCGAAGACGATGTCCATGACCTGCTGGAGCACTTCGTCCACGGGGCGCGAAGCGACGAGCGTCTCGGCCACCCGCGTCAGCACCTTGAGGATCTGATTGGCGCGTTCGATCTCGGAGGTCGCGGACGGGCCGCCCTGGCCGGGCTTCTTGGGCTTGGCGTCGACGGCAAGGAGTTTGGAAAGGTCACCGACGCTGCGAACGATGGTCCCGGAGGCTTCGATCGGCTGATCGTCGAAGGCCACCTTGGCTTCGGCGGTTTTGCCAAAGACTATGTCGAGGCTTCCCAGAGACACCTTGTCGCCGTCGCGCAAAGGGGACTGGGTGACGAGCGAACCGTTGACCTTGGTCCCGTTTTTGGAACCGAGATCCATGATCCGAACCCCGCCCGCGTCCGCGATCAGTTTCGCGTGCTGCCGGGAAATGCCAAAGTCCTTCAGGACGACCTGGCATTCCGGCGCACGTCCGAGTATCAGTTCACCGGACGAAAACTCGTGGGTCTTTGGTCCGGTCTCATCAGCGAACTTGATGAAGTAGGCGGGCAATCGTTCCTGGCTCCTCTAGATGGGGACGAAGGGTTCACTAGTGTACTTCCCTTTTAAGTCTGCGCAACATCAAGGCCGCCACCGCATCCTGGGGCGAGACGCCTTGAACCAGGACTCCCCTGACCTCTCTGGCGATCGGAGTTTCGACCCCCAGCCGCTCGCCCAGAAGGCACGCCGCGGACGAGGTTCGGAAGCCCTCGACAGTGCCCAGACTTTGAAGCACTTCGGCGGCCTCCTTGCCTTCGGCCACGAGCCGGCCGAACTGGAAGTTGCGCGACTGGTTCGACCCGCAGGTGAGAACCAGGTCCCCCAGGCCGGCAAGTCCCGAAACCGTCTCCGCTCTCCCTCCGGCAGCCTCGACCAGGCGTCCGATCTCGGCGAGGCCCCGGGTGATCAGGGCGGCTCGTGTGTTCTCTCCGCACTTGAGTCCGGCCACCATCCCGGCCGCGATGGCGATCACGTTTTTCAGGGCCCCTGAGAGTTCGGCCCCGCGAACATCATCGGTCTCGTACACCCGGAGACGGGGGCCTGAAAACGCCTGCTGAACCTCCTGTGCGAAAGCCGCGTCGCGCGAGGCCGCCACCATCGCCGTCGGCTGGCCGGCGAGGACCTCTCGCGCGAAGGAGGGACCGGTAAGGGCGCAGAAGGGGGAGGAAATAGCCACCCGCGCCGCGATGTCGGAGTGGAGTTCGAGAGTGCGCGGGTCGATACCTTTGGCGACCGAGACCACCCGCAGACCCGGTCGCAAGGCCGCAACCATCGACAGGGTTTCTGCTACCGCAAGAGACGGGGTGGCGAGGATCCCAAGTTCCGCGTTCTCCATCGCCTGTGCCGGATCGATGGTGGCAAAGGTCCCCGGCTCGAATTCAAGTCCGGGCAGCGGGCCGTGGTTTTCCCCGCGGGAGATCTCAACCGCCCTCGCCGCGTCTCGCGTCCACACGGCGACATCATGCGAGAGCCGTTTTAGATGCACGGCCAACGCGGTCCCGAAGGCCCCGGCGCCCAGGACCGCGATCCTCACCTTGGAGTTCCGAGTTTCGGCTCGGTGCCGCGGGCGAGGCGGCCGAGGTTTTGATGGTGTTTGGCCACTACCATGAACGCGGCGACGAGGGCGGTCAACCAAACCACCGAGTCCGCGCCGAGCAGATAGGCGGCTACGGGCAGACTCAGACTCGCCAGAATGGACGCAAGGGAGACATACCGGAATCCGGCCAGCATGATCAGGAACACGAGCACCGCCGCGCCGAGGGCCTGGGGAGCGAGCGGAATGAACAAGCCGGCACCGGTCGCCACCCCCTTGCCTCCGCGGAAGCCGAGCCACACCGGGAAAAGATGCCCGATCACCGCGAAGATGCCGGCCAGGCACACTTCGACCTCGGAGGGGCTGATCATCCGGGCGAGCACCACGGTCAACGCCCCCTTCGATCCGTCCAGAATCAAAGCCACGACCCCCGGCCCTTTGCCCGCGGACCGCATGACGTTCGTCGCACCCACGTTCCCGCTGCCCACCGTACGGACGTCCTTCACTCCAAAAAGACGCGCCACGAGGAAACTGAACGGGATCGACCCGAGGATGTATCCAAGGGCGGCGAAACCGAGTGCACTCATCCCTCAAACCCCAGAAGGGCCCGGCGCAGGATCTCCAGGGCGCTATTCGAGGCCTGCTGGATGATCCGCTCCCGATCGGCCGACGGGAAAATGCGTCGCACGGTGCGGCTCCCGAGAACGCCTTCAAGGGCGAAACAAACGAGGCCGACAGGCTTGTCCGCCGATCCGCCGGTCGGTCCCGCGACTCCTGTGACGGCGATGGCGATGTCCGCCCGGGCCGCCTGCATCGCCCCCTTGGCCATCTCGCGCGCGGTCTCCTCGGAAACCGCGCCAAACTGGTTGAGCGTCGTTTCGGCCACGCCAAGTTCGTCGATCTTGGCTTGATTCGAGTAGGTAACGAAGGCTCGATCGAGGAAGGCCGAAGCACCCGCGACCGAGACCAGCCGAGAAGTCACGAGACCCCCGGTACACGATTCGGCGAGGGCGAGCTTCAGCCCGCGGGCGGCCAGCAAACGGCCCACCACGTGTTCGATGATCTCCCCCTTTTCGGTAAAGATCCTCGGACCCAGAACCTCCCGCAGCTTTGCGGCGAGCGACTCGACTCGTTCGCCTGCTTCCGCCTCGGAGGCTCCGGTGCCAACCAGTTGAAGTTCGACCTCAGAGGCCCCGCCCAGGATGGTGGTGAGGGGATTGGTGAACGTCTTGTAGATCGGGGCGACCATCTGCTCGACATCGCTCTCCCCCATCCCGGCGATCCTGATGACCCGCATCACAATCCGCTCGCCCGAAGCCCGGACCTCAACGATCGGAAGAACCTCGCGCTCGAATAGCGGCAGCATTTCCCTTGGTGGTCCCGGCAGGAGAACGAGGATCCTGCCGTCTCGCTCCAGCATCTGACCGGGAGCCGTCCCCTTGGCGTTCATCAGCAGGCGACCCCCGTCCAAGCGGTCCGCCTGTTTCTCGTTCACCGCGGCCATGGCGCGGCCAAACTGAAGGAACCGCTCCTTCAGCCACTTGATGTAGGAGGCCTCGCGAATCAACGTGACCCCGAGTGCTTCCGCCGCGCACTCACGAGTCAGGTCGTCTTCGGTCGGACCGAGTCCGCCGGTAGCGATTACCAGGTCGGCGCGCGACCACGCGAGGCGGAAGGACTCGGTGAGGGCCCGCGCATCGTCGGCGATCGTAGTCCGCGCGAGCACGCGGCAGCCGCGTTCAAGGAGATACCGGGTGATGGTGGCGGAGTTCGTTTCCGCCCGACCCGGCACCAGCAACTCGCTTCCGATGGCCAGAAGTTCAGCCTGCATGGTTCACCTTCCCATCATCATCAGAATCCCCCGCAAGGCGAGGTGCGCGTAAACGCCGGCCATGAGGTCGTCCGCCACGATGCCGACCCCGCCCTTGAACCGCTCGAACTGACGCGCGGGGGGCGGCTTCACGACATCCATCACCCGGAACAGGATGAACCCCAGAATCAAGGACGTGGTGGTCAGGGGTATCGCGACCATGGTCACCATCATCCCGGCGATCTCATCCGCCACAATGAGTCCCGGATCTTTGAGGCCGGTCGATTTCGCCACGATGTCGGCGGCGATCATGGAAAGAGCGGTGACGATGAGGATGGCGGCTATCTGACCGGGCCAATCCAGAAACGACATTCCCCACACGAAGATGAGGCCGACGGCGCTCCCGGCGGTGCCGGGGGCGATCGGTGAATATCCCGAACCAAAGCCGGTGGCCAGAACGAAGGCAAGCCGCGTTTTCAAGCTCATGACGTGATTGTCTCAGGCCCCCTGGACCGGGCCGAGATCAGACCAGAGTGACGCGGGACTGGGTGGCGCGATCATGCAGAGCGCGGCGGTCCCGATCCCAGAACGCCGGCCAGACACCGATGCCGAGAAGGGTGACCCCCAGGGCCCCGAGAAAGCCGCGACCGAGAGAGGCGAGCGGGCCGAGTGAGGACCCGTCATACCTGCGCACTTGAATGCCGCACGCTATCTTCCCGGGGGTGGCTCCGGTCAGGCCTCCGAAGAACAGGATGTAGGCCGCCGCGATGACCAGGCCGTAGAGCGCCAGGCCTGGCCAGGAGGAGCTCAGGCCCAGAATGGACGTCCGGGCGATCCGGCTGGCGAAATAGAACGCGGTGACGCAGGTAGCCGACCAGATTCCGATGTCGATGAAGGCCGCCTGCACCCGATCGTTCATGGAAGCAACCCGCGGATTGCGCCCACCTTGGGGCGCTCGCGGAGGGAGTTCCGCGGGCGGCGGATCGACGGGGCTGGGCTCGACGAGGGGGAAATCCGCCACGAGGGACCGGGGCCCGGACCCACCCGGGACGATGGCGGGTCGCGGCCGTTCCACCAGACTCTGGCTGGGAGTTTCCGAGCCGCGGCTTCGATTTGAACCGGGGGCCTCGGCTTCAACCGGCCGAAGCGGAAGGTCCATCGGATCATCCTCGGCCCCGGCCTCGACCGGGAACGAGGCGAGCACGTCGGGAGTAGCCGGACGCGGATCGATCGCTTCCACGAGAGAGCCCGCCAGATGCTCGACGATGGCGGCATCGAGTGGGAGCGCCGCCACCGTAATCGGAGGCGTGGGGGAAGCAGAGGGTACCTTTGGGTCGACGTCAGGGGTTGCGGAATCGCCATCCGCGAAAAGGGGCAGAATGTGGGTGCGCACCTGACGCCGCTTGCGAACGCGTTCGAGCACTTCGAGACGCCAGGCCTCGTCAGTCGCGTTCCGTAATCCAGAGAAGTTGGAGGGCCGACTCGCATCCTCCGGGGCTCGGGCCCGCGGCTTCCGGCCGAAGGCGGAAGCCGGCTGGGGGATTTCGGCTTGGGGGAGAGGCGGCGGGCCGAGGCCCTCGATGCTTTGCGGAGTCACGAGGCGCGGGGCGAGTGCTCCGGCCCCCTGCACCGGCGGGTTCACGAGAGCCTGACACGCGAGGCAGCGAGCTTCACCCGCGACCAGGGGGGCGGCGCAGGCTGGGCATTGCATCATGGTACGAGCGAGATCTTAAGCCACAATTTGTGGTATCGGAAGGCCGAAGACCCTCACCTGTCGCGGTTTTGCACCCAGGCCCCGAATACGCCGGGAGACATCGCGGCGGCAAAGAGGAAACCCTGCATAATGGAACACCCCCGTCCCAGGAGGTGGTTCCTCTGGCCCTCGGTCTCCACTCCTTCGGCGATCACCTCGAGCCCCAGATTGCGGCCAAGTGAAATGACCGCCCCCGCAACCGCGCCGCTGCTTTCGTCGGTAGTGATGTCCCGGATAAAGGTGCCGTCGATCTTCAGGGTGTCGAAAGGGAGATGGCGAAGCCGCGAGAGCGAGGAATATCCCACACCGAAATCGTCGATCGCGATACTGACCCCCTCGGCCTTGAGGGCCCTCAGCCGGTCCACGGCCGCGAGGTCCTCGGTAATCTGGGTGGACTCGGAAATCTCGAGCTGCAAACGGTCCGGCGGGAACTGGGCGTCGCGCAGAACCTGAAGGATCAGATCCACACACTCGGGATCCTGAACCTGCCGGGCCGCGAAGTTGATCGACACCCGCATGGGCAGGCCGCGCGACAGGGGCCAATCACGCGCATAGCCGAGAGCTTCGCGCAGAACGAAAGCACCGAGCGAGACAATCAAACCGCTTTGCTCGGCCACCGGAATGAACTCTTTGGGGGGCATGGTGGCGGTGGCTGAAGGACTCCAGCGGAGCAGGGCCTCGGCGGCCACTACCCGCCCATCGGTTGCGTTCAGGATCGGCTGGAAGTGGGGGCCGATCTCGCGACGAGCGATCGAGCGGCGCAGCTTCGTCTCCACGGTGAGCCGCCGCTTCGCCGCGGCGTTCATGTCCGGATTGAACAGACGGTACGCGTCGCGCCCGCCTTCCTTGGCGCGATACATCGCAAGGTCGGCGGCTTTCAACAGGGTCTCGGTATCACCGCCGTTCTCGGGGAAAACCGAGATGCCGCAACTGGCGGAGATGGTGAGGTCATGACCTCCGCAGTTCATGGGCCCGCGCAGGCCCTCAATCAGCTTCTGGGCCACATTCGCCGCACCCTCGGGGGGGGTGTCGGGCAGCAGCACCAGAAACTCGTCGCCACCACGTCGGGCCAGGGAATCACCGTCGCGCAAGCCCTCGGACAGGCGCTGCCCCACCAGTTTCAGCACCTCATCGCCGGTGGGGTGACCGAGGGAGTCATTGATGACCTTGAACCGATCGAGGTCAACGAATAGGACGGACAACGGCGCGTGGCGACGCTCGGCCTGGGCCAGGGCGTTGGTAAGCCGGTCCTCGAACAACCGCCGGTTCGGGAGGCCGGTAAGGCTGTCGTGGAAGGCCAGATGTTCGATCTGATCCTCCTTACGCTGCCGGTCGATGGCCTCGGCGATATGGCGCGACACATAGCTCAGGAGGTCGCGATCGGCTTCGGTATAACGGACCTCCTCCCGATAGCTCTGTACTACCAAGACGCCGAAGGACGAATCGCGAATCACGAGGGGAATACAGATCCAGCTGATCGCGAGGGGTCCGTTGACGGGAACACCGCGATCACGCAGCGTCTTCATCTCATCGCCGTTCAGCAGGAGGGGCTTCCCCGCCGCCAGCACATAACCGCTCAGGGTTTCGCGAACCGGTACGCTCGATTCCACGAGATCGCGCTCGTCGCGGTGGTAGGGGAACGTGAAGTTTTCGCCACTCGCGTCCTTCAAGGCGATGAAGAAATTCCGGGCATCCATCAGTTCCCCTACCGCGGAGTGCACCGATTCGAGAAGGTCGGAAAGGCTCGACGCTCGGGCCGATGCGTCGGCGATCCGGTACAGGGCGGCCTGCGAACGTTCGGCGCGTTTTCTTTCGGTGATGTCTCGGATGACGCTCTGTATCGCGGGCCGGTCTCCGAAGGTCACTTTCCTGCCATAGACCTCGACCATGATGCGACCTCCGTCGGCACGGAGAAGGAGATGTTCACGCGGAACCGCCAGACCTCCCGATTCGATCTGGCTCATGGCTTCCTCCGCGGAGAGCCGATCCTCGGGCGGCAGGAAGTCGAAGATGTCACGGCCGATCAGGTCCTGGGCACAGGGCAGGCCGAGAATCCTCGCCACGGATTCGTTGGCGAACACCAGGGTCCGGCCCATGTGAAGGGTCACACCGTCAGGAAGGCCGTCCACGAGGGCCCGATACCTGTCCTCGGTCTCACGGGCGGTCGAAACCGCCACCCGTTCGGCCGCCAGCTTGTCGGTGACATCGATGACCAGGGTAAGGACTGCGGGCTCGCCTTCGTGAACGAAGGCCCGGCTCATCAACTCAACCTCCATCGATCGTCCGGCGAGAGTGCGAACCGGCCTCAGGATCTTCGGCACCTCTCGGCCCGCCTGAACCGACATCAACCTCGAGATGCTTTCGACCCGCGCCTCGCCGCTCACGAAGTCGAGCAATGAAAGCCCGAAGAGGGCCTCGGGGGAAGGGGCGCCGGCCAGGCGCGCCAGGGCCGGGTTGGCGAGCAGGAGTCGGGCGTCACGGCTGATGGCCATGGGCAGGGGTGAATCCTCGAAGAGCCGCCGGTAGCGCTCCTCGCTTTCGCGCAGCGCGAGGTTCGCTCTCACTTCGTCCGTCACGTCCTGGGCGATGGACAACGCGGCCGGACCGCCTTTGAAGACGCAGGGGGTCGACTCGATGCGCGCCCACACCTTTCTCCCGTCTCCCCGCAGGGTCTGGTAGACGATGGGCGGCAGCGGCTCCCCAGCCTGGGCCCGGCGCGCGCGATCCCGGGCCCCCTGTCTCGCCTCGGGGTCGACGATGGTGGTGAACGGGTCCATGTGTATCGCTTCCGCCAGGGGCAGGCCGACCGCGCGGAGGAAGCGGGCATTGGCGTAGACCAGGTTTCCGTCCTGCACCACCAGCAGACTCAGGGGCGAGGCGTCCAGAACCCGCTGAAAGTCCGCCTCCAGAAACTCGATGGGAGAAGACGCCGAAGGCAACTGTCCCTAACCCCCGATCTGAAACATGGACCGGTCCTCGGTGGACAGTCCCTCGTCGAGCCGATGGCCCGTGGGTTTCGTCGCAATCGCCTGGCCGAGAATGGCTGCGACGGCTTCCACTCCCCCGCCCGATCGGATGGCCTTCTTGACGTCCATCTCGTCATCGTTCAGCAGGCACAGATGGAATCGACCATCCGCGGTCAGGCGCATGCGATTGCAGCCGCCACAGTAGGGCTCACTCACCGGCGAGATGAACCCGACCACCCCCCGCCCGTGCTCGAAACGGAAGTTCCGCGACTCGTCGGCGGCGTTCGTCACGGGCAGGGCGATCAGGGGACCGAGGGCCTGCTCGATTCGCTCGCGCGTTTCCTTCGTGGGCACGTAGTTCGCGAGGGCGACGCGCGAGGGTTCGCCGCCGCCCATGGGCATGAGTTCGATGAAACGGACGTGCCAATTGTGCTCCACCGCGCGGCGCACCAGATCCACCACATCCAGATCGTTGTAGTCGCGGGTGACCACGCAGTTGAGCTTGATCGGAGCAAAACCGGCCTCCTCCGCCGCGCGAATCCCCGCCTCGATCTCATCTTTGGAGGAGAAACGCATCAGACGCTTCACGCGGTCGGCGTCGAGGGTATCGACGTGAATGTTGAGCCGAGTCATCCCCGCTTCTTTGAGGGGACGCGCGAGCCGGGGAAGCAGAATCGCGTTGGTCGTCATCGCGAGATCAAGGACTCCGGCAACGGCACGTATGCGGCGGGTGATCTCGACGAGGTCCGACCGCAGCGTCGGCTCGCCGCCGGTGAGGCGGAACTTGTGGAACCCGACCGAAACCGCGGCCCGAACCACGAGTTCGATCTCGTCCGCCTGAAGCAGCTCGGCGGAGGGCGCGAACGAGAGGCCCTTGAGGGGCATGCAGTAGACGCAGCGGAGATTGCAATGATCGGTCAGCGAGATCCGGAGATAGTTGATGGTGCGGCCGAAACGATCCTTAAGTGATGGCTCCGCCTTGAGGGATGGCTTCGCAGGGAGTGATGGCTCCGCCTTGAGGGATGGCTTCGCAGGGAGTGATGGCTCCAAAGGCAGCGGAGCTGGCGTCGCCCGGCTGTGGGTCGCGGCGTGCGGAGATCGCTTCACGGGTGGGGACATCCCCCCGGGCCCTCGAGCCACGACGAGCCGTCACCATAGAACTCCTTCTTCCAGATCGGAGCTTTGTGCTTCAGGCCATCGATCGCGAAGCGGCAGGCCTCAAACGCCTCCTTGCGGTGAGGCGAGGCCACCGCGACCGCCACGCTGGTGTCGCCGATTTCCATGCGCCCGAGCCGATGCACGATGCGCACCGACGTCGCGCTGAAGCGTTCTTTCGCCTCGCGGACGATTTGCTCGAAGATCGCCTCCACCATCTCCTCGTACCCCTCGTACTCGAGGTAGAGCACGGGCTTTCCGTCATTGTGATTCCGGACAACCCCGGTGAACACGCACAGCGCGCCGTCTTCGGGCGCGGTGCGGGAGAGGGCTGCGATGTCGATCGGTTCACGGACAACGGTCTTCGGGATGGGGTTGGCGGACATGGGATATGCGAAAGACTACCTCGCGCGAGCACGGGGTGGCTACAATCGCAGGATATGGAGCGTCTCCTCTGGATCTGTCTCGCCGGAGCCATCGGCACGGGCGCCCGCTACCTGATCGGCCAGTGGGCCGGGCAGAGGCTCGGCACGGGCTTCCCCTACGGAACGTTGATCGTGAACGTGGCCGGCTGCTTCCTGATTGCCGTCGTCGTTCAGACCGCCCTGAACGTCGCCTCTTTCTCCCCCACTTTACGCCTGGCCCTCACCACCGGGTTCCTGGGTGGCCTCACCACCTACTCGAGTTTCGCGTACGAGACCACCAGGCTCGCCCAGGACGGAGCGTTGGGCGTCGCCTTCGTCAACTTCAGCCTGACCACACTGGCCTGCTTCGGCGCGGTTCTGCTTGGACTCGCGTTCGCGCAGCGCCTGACCGGCGCCTGAGAGGCAAATCCCCGATGCGAATCCTTGACGGAGAACAAACGCTGGTCCGCATTTTCGTGGGCGAAGGAGACCTGTGGCACCATC
>CAZFQH010000109.1:0-10617 GCA_964520805.1 uncultured Acidobacteriota bacterium
CCGGGCGCATCGCTCGTGGCCCGAGGCCAGGCTGTCGCGCTCTCGGTGCTGCGGCCGACTTTCACCACAGACTGCTAGCGACAAGGACGCAAAGGGCCTTGGTCGGGAATAGGAGATTCCGTTTCAAAGGGAGCGTTGATTCATCAACACGACCGGACCGGCGGTCTGCTTCGCCGCGGTTTTGACTTCAGCGGCGAGCTCAACGAGGCGCCGGTAGCCGACACCTGGCTCGCCGCGCCAGACCACAAGGCCGATCGAAGGCGGTCGACGCTCTCTATACCGCCCGCCAGGCGATCTTCAGGATCGTACAAAGCCATGATGCGCTCGGAGAACTCCCTTCGGCGATCACGGAACAATTGACGCGAAGGCCGAGAGCCCCAATCGTCTCCAGAAAGGCGCGTTTGCGCGGGTGCTGCCAGGCGCCCGTGACCAGAGACCGGTCGATCTTGAGGAATTCGGGTCCCAGTTCCACCAGCAGCCTGACGTTGGCGAAGCCCGCTCCGAAGTCGTCGATCGCTAGCTGGAAGTGCTGGTCGCGAAGGGGCCCCAAGGCCCGCGCGAAACGCGCGGGATCCCCGACGTTCTCGAGTTCGGAGATTTCGAACACGATCTGTTCGGGGGAGAATCCCGCGGCCCGAATCCGACCCCAGAGTTTGGGGGCGGCGAATCTGGGATCGAGCAGGGCGGTCGGTGAGAGGTTCAGAAACAGGCGGCCTTCGGGCAGGATGGCTGCGGATCGGAGATGAGACTCAAGTGCTGCAAGCTCCAGGTCCACGAGCCACCGCGAACCGGTGGCGGCCGCGAACGCCGCCGCAGGATGGTCAAGGGCTTCATCCGCCGGCAAGCGAAGCAGGGCCTCAAAGCCGATGGCGCGACCCTCGGCCAACGAAATGACGGGTTGAAAAACGCTCTTGAACTCGGAAGCGCGGTCCAGAAGAGCCGCCACCGGATGAAGCAAGGGCCGGTCCGATAGTTTCAGGAGGGGTCCCATGAGGGGACGGCCTTGGGCTGGCTGGAGAGGATGCGATCGAGGATCCTCGTCACTTTGGCCGCGAAGTTCGAACCCACTTCCGACTTGGCCAGATAGCCCTTAGCCCCGGTATGGCTCACCAACCGACGCAGTTCACCCTCTTCGTTCGAGGAAAAGAAAACAACCGGGAAGTCCCGAAGCCGTGCGTGGTCCTGCATGAGGCGATAGATCTCCTCACCTGTCACCATGGGCATGTTGACGTCGAGAAGAACCAGATCCGGCTTGTGCTGCATGATGAAATTCAGCCGGTTGAAGGTGGTGAGGCAAGTCGCGACTTCGAAGCCCGCTCGTTCCAGAAGGGCGGCGGCGGTGCCGAGGAGGATCTCGTCGTCGTCCACGATCACGATCTTGCGGGCTTTCGCGATCTCGGCGGTGGGCATGGGAGTCATCATGTTGCTTCTGTCCTTTTCAGCGGGTCGCGTATCCGATTTTTGCCGCGGGAAGAGTCACCGTGAAGGCGGCCCCCTGGCCGGCTTCACTTCTCACGTCGACCTGGCCGCCCAACTGGTCGACCAGGCCTTTCACAATGCTCAAACCGAGGCCCGTCCCGGAGTGCCTCTTGGCTTTCGTGGAATCGAGCTGACCGAATCGGGTGAACAGACGTTCCATGTCCGCGGTGGCGATACCGGTGCCGGTGTCGGAGACGCTCACCTGGAGGACCTCGTCGGTTCGGTCGGCTTCCAGCACCACCCGGCCGTACTGAGTGAACTTGATGGCGTTGCTCAGAAGGTTCGTCAGGATTCGCCGGAGAAAGGCCGAATCAGTCGGAAAGGGACGCTTGACCGCGGCCGCGAAGTGGATCTGGAAGGTCAGGCCCTTGGCCGCCGCCAGGGGCTCGAAGGCTTCGACGGTTTCGTGCAAAAGTTCAAAGACATCGACTTCGTCGCAATCCGGCAGCATCGCCCCTGCATCCAGCCGGTGCCGATCGAGAATGTTGTTCACAATGCCGCCGAGCTCGCTCGCACGGGTGGACAGGACGCTTATGTGCTTCGCTTGAGCGGGGGTGAGGTTGTTCTCGCCCCGGAGCAGTTCCACCACCCCAAGAATGGTGTTCACCGGTGTCCGAAGTTCGTGGGTCATGTTCGACATGAACTCGGACTGCATCCGGTTCATCTCTTCCAGTCCTCGCGCCTTGTCTTCGAGAACACTCCGCTCGGCCATGCTGCGAAGGAGCAGGTCCTTGTGATGGGACATCAGAGCCCGAAATGAGACCAGGCCCCGAACCTCCGGGCCTTCGACCACGAGGATATCGTCGTAGATCCGCGCGGTGTCGCGTTCGAGGGCCAGCGCCACCACCTCCACGGGATCGGCCCCGGCTTCGGCGGTTGAGCCATCTTCGGCAATAGCGAACACGGGCTGCTTCTCCAGAAGCGCGAAGCCGAAGCGTTTGCCGAGTTCTCGGAAGAACCGCGGCCTTGAGACGATCTGGGGATGTCGGCCGCCGACCACGGCCACCGCGTCGAAATCGGGGTTCTTCTCGAAGAGCTTGATGACCTGGGAGACCGGGGTCTCGGCGGCGACCCGCAGATTGTGAGTAATCAGCTCGGCAATGGTGCGATGCCTTGCCTCCTTGGGCACGGCGGGTTCGAGAGGATTGGCGGCGGCGACGGGCATAACCCCATCAGGCTAGTGAAGCAGTATGACGAACCTGCCACTATCTGATGATGCCGGGAAGACATCGACGGCGTGCCGTCAGTTCAAGCGGATCAGGGCGGTTCGAACCCGAGACACGGGCGGTGTGGGCGAGCCCTCGACGATCGGTCCGACCTCGGTCCAGGCGACTATCAACTCCTGTCCGGAAAGTTCGAGCCGCGGGAAACCGCCGGCGCGAGCGATGGTGGAGGGGACTATGTTGAATGACGGCTTCAGCGCCCCGTTGGCATCGAGGAGCGCTCCCTTGATGAAAACCCCGCCGCCCTGGCCCCGGCCGATCCAGCTCAAAAGAGAAGTGCCGGAGGGGAGCATGGCGATATCCACGCGTCCGGTGGGAAAGGCCACGTCTACATCGACCGTCGGCAGGAACGTCTCGCCTCCGTCTCGTGACACTGCGGCCCGCACCTTCGGTTTCCCCCCGCCCATGGTGAACCATGCCGCGGAGACGTGCGCGCCCCGGGTCGCGAGGGCGGGTCCGTTTACCGGGCAGGCATTGATCTTCCAGCCATCCTTCGAAAATTCGCGCGGCTCGACCTTCTCGGCCAGGGGCCGGACCAGAGTGATGTCCCGCAGCTCGCTCTCGGAGCGGTCGCGGTAGGCAGCGAGAAGTCCCTTCGACGTGTTGACGATCGCAGTCTGGCAGCAGTCGCAGACTTTGGAATCGATTACAAACTCCCGGACTCTCGTGCCATCGCTCAGAAACTCCGCGAAACGCAGGGTCATCGCACCCGCGGCTCCGTGCTCGCCGCTGTCGTGACTCATGCCCTTGGTTTCCCGGCCATCCAGCCAGACCACCCCCAGGCCCTTTTCCGTCGCCGCGAAGGAAACGAAACCGTGTTCCGCCTCCTTGCCGTCGGTGTTGATCAGGAACGGCTCACCCCAGGTCTTACCGCGGTCTCTGGAAATGCGCGCGTGAACGTTGTAGTCGTAGGTTCCCTCGCCGCTCCGGGCGAGCCAGTGCACCATCACCGAACCATCCGCGAACACTCCCACCCCTGGAAAATCGGCCCAGTTCCTCCAAAAGGTCTTCCCTTCCTGAACCGTGACGCCTTCACTCCAGGCCCCGCCTTCCTTCCGATGAGCGAGTCGGAGGCGGTGGCCGGCCCCATCCTTGAGGGTCTCCAGCCAGGTCATGAAGACGCCACCCTTGCCGTCTTCGGACAACTGGGGAAAGGCCGAGTTGTCGGATACGGGGGCTGCGAGTTCCGCAACGGTCTGGGCCGCAGCCGACTGAGCGAAGACCGCTGGCGGGTTCGCGGTGTTCATCAGCGCGGCAAGCGCCAGTATGGTTTCAGTCTTCATTCCCGGATACTAGCGCCGAGTTGGGAAGAGCAGGGCTGCCGCGAACGTGGAAGGCGGCGGGGCTGGCTATCGCCTCGGCGACTACATCTTCGAAGACTCGATGAACGCCTGGACGTGGCGCTCGAGGGTGGTCATGGGCAGCGAGCCGCTGGCCAGGATCCAGTCGTGAAATTTTCGGATGTCGAAGTTCGGCCCCAGTGCGGCCCGGGCTTTTTCGCGGAGTTCGACAATGCGCATCGCCCCCATCTTGTAGGCCAGAGCCTGGCCCGGTATGTCGCACGAATAGCGGAGCGTCTCGCTCAGGATCTGGGTGTCGGTCTCCATGGCGTTCTCCTTCATGTACGCGATGGCCCGCTCGCGCGACCAGTCGAGCGCGTTCATGCCGGTGTCGACCACCAGACGGATCGACACGAACATCTCCATGCCGAGGCGGCCATAGCGATCGTAGGGATCCTTGTACATCCCCATCTCGCCCGCAAGGCCGGCCGCATACTCGCCCCACCCCTCGGTGAAGGCGGTATCGAACGACTCACGGCGGAACTCGGGAATCGCCGGATTCTCGAACGCGAGGTTGATCTGGAAATGATGGCCGGGAACGAGCTCGTGATAGATAAGCGGGCCGGCGTTTTGGAGCGAGCGGTCGGGCAAATTCGAGCCGTTGTAGTTGTAGTAGCCACGCGGATCGGTTGCGGTAGGAATCTGGTAGTACCCGAACGTCTGGCCAGGCTCGAGCTGGGGATCGAGGCGCTTCACGCCGTAGGGCGCCTTCGGACGGCGGCCGAAGTACAGATCGACCACCGGCTCGATGCGAGTGATGTAGCTCATCAGCCGCACGCCGATCTCTTCGGGCGTCTTCGGGAACAGACGTGGATTTGTGCGCAGCGAAGCCTTGAACTCCGCGGCCGTGCCCTTGAAACCAAGCTCCTCGCGGATCTTCGCCATCTCGCCCGCGATGCGGGCAACGTTCTTGAGGCCGATCTCGTGGACCTGCTCGGGGGTCACGTCCATGGTGGTGTGATACTTAACGAACTCACGATAGGCGGTGAGGCCACCAGGAAACTGCTTAAGCCCCACGCCCTCGGGGGCCTTCGCTCGGTAGTCGCCGGAGACCGAAGCAGCCAGCGCGGTGATGGAGGGTGCGACACGCTTCTCCACCAGCGTGTCGACGGATTTCAGGAACGCGGTGCGATCGGGCTCTGAAACCGAACCAAGCCGAGCCGCCTTGGGTCTGAAGGGACTCCCCTCGCCTGCCGCGGCGAACGCCTTCAGGAATCCATCGACCTGATCCAGCTCAGGCTTCGGAACCCGAATCCCCCTCTGCGCCTGAGCCTGAAGGTTGCGCACGATCGCCTCGGCGACCGAAGGCACTTCCCCAAGGCGGGCGAGATAGCGCTCACGATCCGCCGCAGTCTGAAGCGGCAGAGCCGCGAAGATCTGGCCAATCGCACTGAGCGGCGACAGATAGGGCGTCACCTGAAACCGATAGAAGAAACTCTTCGGACTCTCGACCCGCAGCGTCAACTGCCGAATGAGCACATCGAGCGAAAGACTTCCCTCGTGATTGAGCTCGCCGCGCTTGACGGGAGCAAGCCGCGCCAGAAGCGCACCTGCTTCCTTCGCGTCGCGCTCCTCGCCGGCAAGAGTCACGTCGGGCAGGCTCTCGATGGGCAGACCCAGCTTGAGCCGCCTCGACGCACTCTCACGGGTGAGAACCTGAAGGTAGGCCTCGCCCACCTCGCGGACCAGTCGGGAAGAAGCGGTCTCGGCCGCGGAGCCAAGTGCGCCAAGACAGAGCAGGCCAAGGGTCAGAGAAGTTCGCAGCATGGCCGGGATTCTAAGCAACATCCTCAAGGGGGCTACCCCGAAACTACGATGTCCGATTCCCTTGGGGACGGCTACTGGGGCGCCGCAATCGAGAACGTGCCCGACATCACGTAGTGGCCGTCGACGAACCCAACGATCTTGTAGTCGCCGGGGGTGAAGTCGCCCCCCTCTGCGGCCAATGCAGCTTCAAAACCGCCCTCCACTCCTTGGCTCCAGAGTTGAACCAGGCGCCACTCGACGGTCTCCTGGGAATCCTGATAGATCTTGAAGACGACGTGACTCCCATCCTTCATGCCCTTGAAGTCGAACCGCAAGGCGACGTTGTGGACATTCTCATCGAACTCCTCGGCTTCTTCGCCGGCCTTGCCGTCCTCATCCAGGGGAGCAAACCGTACGTTCTCGATCACCGCCGTTGGCGAGCCCTGAGCGGGCTTGCCAAAGTACTCGAGGGATACGGCAAGGCCACTGATCTCCCCGGCCACCCGCGTCGCCAATTCGGCGGCCGCCTTTCCGTTCACGATCTTGGCCGGCGGCGGCGTCTCGGCATCACCCGCGACGGCTTCGGCAAGACCGATCAGGCTCTCGACGGAAGAGTCCAGTCCGTACCAGACCATGGAGGGAGCCTCCTGGCCGGCCGCCTTCGCGTCGGCCACAACCCTGGCCGCGAGATCGGTCGCGGCCTTGAACGTGGCGCTTGCCTCGTCTTTCTTGCCGGCGGCGAGCTGGGCCAGACCGAGGTCGAAGCGCACCCACAGTTCGTCCGGGGTGACGTCGAGGGCTGCCTGATTCATCGTGATGGCTTCGTCGAACCGGCCCATCTCGTAATAAATCCAGGCCAGCATGCCCATCGAAGCTCCACTCCGTTCGCCCAGGCCGAGCGCCTTTAGATAGTCGCTCGCGGCCTCGGTGCGTTTGCCGAGATTGAAGTTCGCCTCGCCCCGCTGCTGGTAGGCCCTCCCATAATCGGCCGATGCCTGCACGGCTTTGTCGAATTCCTTGGCAGCCTCCTGCCACTTTTCCTGGTGCATGAACCCAGCACCCTTGGCGTAGGCCTCGATCGCGCCCTTCTGGTCCCGCAGATCCGGCACCTTGGTGGCCACGGTGACGACCGCCCAGGCCACCGCGATGGTCGAAAGCAGGCCTCCGGTGGCGGAGATGATGGCCCTTGTCGAAGCGCCGGGGACGGTGGTCGAAAGGCCCAGCAACGCCAAGGCCGCGGCCAGAAGGGTCAGGTGGACGATGTAGGTGTTGGCCTTGTTGTCCCAGGCATCCTTCACTGCCGAGGCGGCGGCGAACTTCTCTGCCAGAATCGCCACGTCCTCGACGTAACGCTCTGCATCCCAACGGTTCGAGTCCACCTCGCCGGTTTCCGCGTTGAGATAAGGCGGTGCCAGCATCGGACTGAGCCTGGATAAGCGATCACGCATGGTGGTGTACCGGCTCTTGCCGCGCGCGTCGCCTTGGCTCTCCGCGAAGTCGGCCAGACGGTCCATCTCGCTCCAGGCGGTGTAGGCCGTGTAGTAGTCGAAGTTCGTGCGGGCATCGCCCACGATGTTGCGGCCGAGCGCTTCGGTCGAATAGCGCTTGCTGTCGCGATTGGCGCGGTCGTCGCGCGAGGCCGCGTCGGCCTGGAGATAGGCGGCTCCCGCGATCAAGACGCTGACCACGGCGATGGACACGGCAATCCGGCTGGTGAAGGCGTCGGGACGTTCGCTCATGATGGATCCTTAGCGAGCGAGGAACTCGTAGTAGAAGCCGAGGGCCGAGCCGGCCACCAGGCAGGCGACTCCCAAGCCGATATTCAGCCGGAGGAAGCCTGCGCCGAGCGCTTCCACGAGGGTGAAAAAAACGAGCGCCACCGCGACGAGGGTGACGGCGGCAATGAGGCCAAGGCTCTTGTCGCTCAGTTTATCGGCCTCCGCGAACCGAGGTTCGGGGTTGAGGTCTTTTTCGCGGGCGGCATCCGACCATGCGGCGCTCATCTCTCTGGTGACACCGTATTCTCCCTCGCGCGTGGCGAACTTCGCTTCGAACAATCCCCGGTTTGCCTTAGCCCGAACCTTGGTCTCCGCGGCGTCTCCCGAGCCCTCCTTTTCCATCAGCCGGGCCAATTCGTCCTGCCGGTCGAAGGCGGTGAAGGCGGCATAGTGCTCGAAGGCGGTCACGGCGCTTCGCGCCTTAACCTCTTCGGCGGCGACCACCGATCGGAGTCCGGCGTAGTCCGCGTCGCCCGAGGCGTCACCCGCGACCGAGGATCGCCAAGTGAGGGTCGCCCCAACGAGGGTGGTTACCGCGATCAGGATCGCGACGAGCTTGTCGCTTCCGCCCGCATCTTTTTCCACCACGCTTTCGCTCGCCCCGGAATCAGTCTCGGCCATGTTTTCTCCTGCGGTTAAGAACGGGGAGCCTAGCAGCCCGAGGTAACCTTGTGCAGGATGCTTCGAGTCCTATCCCCGTGGTTTGCCCTTGGGCTTCTCCTGTCCGCAACGAGTGCCGCGGCTCAGCCCCTGGGCTGGGAACCTGCGCGTACCTGGGTCTTCGTGGTGGGTCCGCTCGAATGGAAGGATGCGGAGACTTTTGCCGCGTTCCCCAAAGAGGGCCGGCGCGACGCCGAGCTCGTGGAGTTGCTCCGGACCCGGGGCGTCCCGCGCGATCAGATTGTGTACCTGCACGACGAGATGGCCACCCTGCGTGCGATCCGAGCCCGGCTGTCCACGTTGCTTGCGCGAACGCGGCCGGGCGACCTGCTCATCCTCTACTACTGCGGGCACGGCTACAAAGGAGAGAAAGGCGAGGGCTATTTCGCGAGCTACGACTCCGATGGCGCCGCGCAGGGCTGGGCGATGGCCGAAATTCCGCGCGCGCTTGAAGCGGGCTTCAAAGGAGAACGAGTGTTGCTGCTCGCGGACGCCTGCTATTCGGGCGTGCTGGCCCTTGACGTCAAGCGCCTGGCCTCGCGCCTCTCGTACGCTGTATTCACGTCGTCATCGGCAAGTGCTTCCTCGACGGGCAACTGGACCTTCACCGAGGCGATCCTGGATGGGCTCCGCGGCTCGCCCGGGGTTGACGCGAACGGAGATGGCGCGGTGACCCTGGCCGAGACGGCAACGCACCTGATCGCCGACATGGCGGTTGGCGAAGAGCAGCTTGCAACCTTCAGCGCCACCGGTTCGTTTGTCCCATCAACCAGAATCGCGACGGCTCTTTCGCCCAGCCAACCAAGAATTGGCGAGCGAGTCGAGGCCCTGGACGAAGGCGAGTGGTGGAAGGCGCGCATCGTCGGCGCGCGTCCCGGTGCTCTGAAGCTTCACTGGCTGGGGATTGGCGGCTACGACGACCAGTGGATTGACACGTCGCTGGTGCGGGCTCTTCGCCCCCCTCTAGGGTTTCCTCGCGGGGCACAGGTCGAGGCCGAATGGAGAGGAACGTACTATCCCGCCCGGGTGCTGGACGTGAAGGGCAGTGTCCATCTCGTCCACTACGAAGGTTACTCGGAGGAATGGGACGAGTGGGTCTCTTCCAAACGCCTTCGCTCACGGCGCTGAAATCGGGCGCCGGTGGAAGGCGCTTCGGCCGCCGATCGAGTACGTCCTCAAGTGGCCGATGCGGGAGTGGGGCTTCGAACCCGGGATGGTCTGCCCGGATGCGAAGGTGCGAGACCGGGACGCTACCTCGTGAAGTAGAAGTAGTTGAGGCACATTTCGTCGTCGGTGCCTTCGCCCCAGCGGACCACCTTGTCGCTTGCGTTGTCCCACGTGCAGCTCAGGCGCAAGCGCGTGCCGGGTTTCAGCACAAGGGGCGCCGCGAACTGGTAGAGCTGCTGCCAGTTGAAGTCCCAGGACGGGACGTTCACCAGACACGTGTTGTCGGCCATCACGGTGATCTGGCGCCCTCTCGTGTGCATATGCGGGCCCATGCCATAGAGGGTCGCGGCGGTCGGGAAAGGAAACGACACGGTGCTCGTGTAGTTCGACGCCTTGGGCGGGATGGTGAAGTTGAAGTCGGCGATCGGGAAGATGATGGCCGGCTTTTCCACCCGGCCCTTCGCCAGTTGCAGCTTGATGGTGGTGAGGTCCGGACCGACCTCATGATCGCGACCGTGGCCGTGCGACGTGTTGTAGTGGATCTGCATGACGATCACGTCCGTGGTCGCCATGGTGATACCCGTGCCCGCGGGATACTGCGTCGCGGACGTGCCCGGCACCCACGCCCCGTAAACCGTCCCGATGCCGCCGTCGCTGCCAGGACCGCCGAAACAGGTGTACCCGGGGCCCGGCTCGGCGGCATCGAGACGCTCGGCCTCGGCGCGCGTGACCCCGTAAAGAAGGACATGGTGAACGAGGCTTCGCTGGCCGGGAACGATGTCGTAGCCGATGAGGTCGCGCTCGCCCGGCAGCTTGGGATCGATCACGAAACAGCGGTAGTCGTCGGGCCGGGCCACGCTCGGTGTGTACGGCTGCGACATCCCGACTTCGGCATCCACCCAGGGCAACGACGGGAGTGACGTCGGGTTGGGTGGCGCCATCGCAGGATCTCCCTCGGCAGCGCCGCCACGCGCCCAGGCCACAATGGTGGAAAGCTCGCGGTCGGAAAGACGCCGCGAGTCCTTTATCGGCTGGCACGAGTCGTCGGCCTTCCATGGCGGCATGACCCGGGACTCCACCATGGCGGCGATGCCCGCGGCGTGCGCAGCTGCTTCGGTGTAGGTCTCGAGCGAGAAGGGCGCGATACCGCCCGTCGCGTGGCAACCCTGGCAGCGGGTCTGGACGATGGGAAGCACGTCCCGGCTCCAGTTGGGCTGCGCGAGC
>CAZFQH010000110.1:0-3035 GCA_964520805.1 uncultured Acidobacteriota bacterium
GCAGATCCGGATCGCCATGGCCCGGATTCAGGAAGACGTGCTGACGGCGGGTCTGGGCCTAGGCTCTTTGGTCCAGTCCTTTGAGCAGGACACAAACGGCGACGGCCCCCTCGGAGTTCGCGCCCTTGGGGACGCCACACTGGGCGGCGGCAACTCCGACGTGATTGAGATACGCATGAGGGCCGAGGATTGCCCCCAGATACGTATAACGGACCGGAACGGTGCCAATTACACCGCGACGGAGCCGTTCCCCGCGTGTTATCCCGAGCCGGGCTGGGTCCTCGCCTTCTTCAAGGATGGCAACGCCAAGTGGGGTTGGGGCCACAACCAGCACGGCTCGGGCAACGCGAAGTTCAACTTTCCTCCAGGCCAGCAACCGAGCGCGTCTCAAATGGAGGGTGTCGACAACCTGAAATGCAGTCTCGACCTCAACGTCACGGGTGGCGCTTGCCCCGCAGCGAATCTCGGCGACGCGCTTTATTTCATGCAGATGGACAGAATCCGCTACCAGATCGCCAATGACACAGACGGTGTCCCCTCACTCTTCCGCTCGCAAAATGGCGGCTTCGACGTGACCACCGAAGCCTATGCCCCCCCCCCGTCGTCCTCGTGGCAAAACATCGCCCGCGGCATCGAAGACATGCAGGTCCGCTACCGGACGTTCGCGGGCTGGCTCGACTCGGTGCCCGTGATTCTGCCTCTCAGCCCCTCGCCCTACGACAACGTTGTGCGCGACGTGGAGATCACCCTGTGGGCGCGGGTGGTTGGAGGGGGACGACTGCAAGGTCAGACGATCGCCACAGGAAACGGAGTGGCAGCGGTCCGAGGGCAATTGGTCACGACGGTTTCGCCCAGGGCGGCGCAACTGGCTCTGCAGAACGAAACCGACGCTACGAAGCGCTGGCAATAGGCGGAAGTTTTTCTAAGGATCTGAAGATCATGTCATCTACAAAGAATCGCCTTGCGCCCGTCGACTCAGAGTCTGGTTTTGCACTAATCCTGGCCCTGCTCTCGCTGGTTCTCCTTACCACTATGGGCCTCGCGCTCTCCAGCAGCACGAGCGTTGAGCTGCAGATCTCGTCCAACTACCGGTGGGCCACCGCGGCCCGGTACAACGCCGAGGCGGGCATCGAGTATGGCCGGAGCCTGCTTATGTCGGCTCCAAGTTGGGCGGGGCTCCTTCCGCCGGCCAGGCTCCCTACTGACCATCCGGACTGGTCACCCACAAAGTGGGAAACCACCCCCTTAGGCAGCCCAACGGCAACCGCCCCACAAACGCGGGCCGCGCGAAACTTTGAAAACTGGCAGTGCGACGAGCGCGGTTACGGCATGGGTTACGGCGTGGTCTACGATGACGGTGGTGCGGCCGGCCCCGAGGAATACCGGACTCAGGTCGGAGGCGCAACGCTTAACGGAGCCTTCACGCTTTGGATTCGCCGACCCGTCAGGTGGAAAGGGCTTAACGGAGTGGGTACCGAGCTTGAGGACTACCCAGAGAACGACGTCCTTGTCCTGGTCTCGGAGGGTGTCGCTCCTTTCACTGGCGCTAACAACGCGAACGCGGCCTACGCCGCCAACCGGGCCGCCTATGTGATCGAGACGCTCCTCACGCGGGCGGGAACCACGATTTTCGATCAGTCCGCGTGTTCGTCCCGTCAGGGTCAGTCGGGCGGGTCCGCCTCGGGTGGCAATAGTTCGGGCTGCGTCATGCTTCAGGGGGGCTCTCAGATCACCGAGGCCTTGACTGGCGTGAGCGGTGCCGACCCAAACGCCAACCTCAAGTAGCAAGGGCATCAGCTAAACCAAAATGGAAAGCATCATGACAAGCAGCTTCAGTCCTAAACCCACTCGCCGGACGACCCGCACGCTTGGCGTGGGTCTGGGCCTGGGCTTGGCCCTTCTGGCCAATCTGGGAGATCGGGCGTTCTCGGCAAACGCCAACAACGGCGGCATCGACCCGCTTGAGATCCTTAACACCGCGGTCAAAAACAACATCCTGTTCATTGTCGACACGTCAGGTTCGATGGCCGGAACGCCGCAGGATGAGAACGATATCGTGGGAGGCGACGATCCAGCATCACGCTTCTACCAAACCAAGAGGGCGGTTCGAGATGTCATCACCGCGAACACCGGTAAGGCTAACTTCGGTCTCGCCACCTTCCATCCAGACTACACCGAGCACAGGATGGACGGAAATCAGGGTCTGGTTTACGTCACTCAGGATCCCACCGGAGACCTCTACCGCAACAACTTCACCGGCGGCGGTTCGGCGCTGACTGATCAGTGTTCGGGCGCCTCCTGCACGACCACAGAGTCGACCCAGATCTTCCAGAACCTCGCCAGCAACAATGCCGGCACCTCCACCCCGTACCCCGATGGCTGTACGCCCCAGGCCATGAATCAGGTGGGGGTCGGGGGACTCACAAACCCTCCCATCACACACGTGCTGGGGAGCCCGGCGACCAACGCCGAGTACACCGCCAACAATCTGATCAATAGCGGCAGCAATTGCCGGTACTACGTCAAATCCAAACTAATGTTGAACCAGCGGCGATACTCTGTAAGGCGCGGTGCGGCGTCCACTGCCGCGATCCTGTCCTCGTCCTCCTCGATCACGTGTCCGCCTCCACCGCCGGGTCTCTTGGGAGACGACGTGGCGTCAACGAACGACGGTTCGAAGCAGCGCGCGTGCTTCCAGCTGCAGGATGCCACTTCTGCGCTGGCAATAACGCAGCGGTCTTCCTTGTACTCCTCATCGAACACTTCCAGCTACACCGCTTCGACCACATGGACGCCAGCGGCCAACTCTCTGCTGATCGCGTTTGTAACCGGGTCGATTGCGAGTTCTCCGACGGATCCGACGTCCGTTACCGGCCACGGGGTGACTTACACCAAGCTCACTCTCCTCCCTAGCTCAAACGCACTCCCCGCGGCCTCGGCAACCCACGCCGTGTCCGTCTGGGTTGCCAAGGCCGGCGCTTCTCCCACAAGCGCCGCTGCCGTCGTCACTTTTGCCAGCAACAGGACAGGTGGTG
>CAZFQH010000110.1:3045-10532 GCA_964520805.1 uncultured Acidobacteriota bacterium
GGTGGTGTGCTCGTCGAGTATGAGGCCGTCGGTGCGGATGTTTCCGGCACCGCGCAGAGTGCCGTCCTCCAGGCGAACACTCTGGCGGGGAGTGGCGGCTCGGTCTCTTCGACCCTTGGGGCCGCCGGTTCGGCCTCAAACGGCGTCATGTTCTTCGTCACGCATCTTGCCAATGAGGGCACCGCGGGTTTGGCCCCCGGCTGGACGGAAGGAAACGAAGGGTCCCACAATAACCCCAACACTGGTGTGCAGGTCCAATACGCAAACTCATTCATCGCCAATGCAACCGCGAGCTGGTCGACGTCCCCCTCTGCCTGGCGGACTGTTCATCTCGAAATCAAGGCGCTGCCGGCGACGAATGCTATAACGACGTACTGGCTAACCGGCACCAATTTCGACTACGTAAGCGTAACCCCGACCGTGCAGCCGGACGGAAGCACGTCGACGAACAACTGCGCCCAGAGCGGTGTCAACGTGGACGTAGCCGATTGCGGCGTCGACAATGCCCAGGAGATCAACTCCTACATGCGGATGGAATTGCAGTACGACGGAGTCGCCGGGGCCCCCCGCGACGTTCCGGCATTGACTTCGCTTGCGAACCGAAAGCCAAACATCGGCGAGTCCCCCCCCTTCAGCCTTGATGTGACGCCGCCGGTCAGCGCGCCTTTCACCAACCCCGGGATAAGGCAGGGAAACGGCACGCCTCTGGCCGCGACCATGGCCTTCGCGCTCAACTATTTCAGAACCACGGTTCTACCGGCGGCCGGTACCTTGAAGCGGCCTGTAGCGGCGATTGGAAAGCAGAAACAATTCGTGATTCTTCTCACAGACGGCAATGAATCGTGCGGCGGCACGCCCACCACCGCAGCCTACAACCTCTGGAGCAATACGCTGCCAGCGCTTCCCGCATGCACCGGCACATGTCTCAGCTCCAAGGGGATTACTGCTGATCAATACGCCGTCGCCAATCGGATCGAACTACTCCTGGTCACGTTTGCCGGCGGATCGGCCACGAATGTCAACAACATTTCGCAAGCGGGAACCGGGAAGAACGGCACGACCTGCACCAAGCTTTACCCTGGATCCACCGATACCACCCTCGCCCCCTGCCGCACGGCCTTCATCGCAAACAACATTGACGAGCTGGTCAACGCGCTCAATGCCGCCATCAACACGAGTACGGCGACCGGAGAATTCTCGGACCAGCAGTCGGTCACTGAGACGGTGTTTGAGTTTGCGAACTATGCCACCCCCACGACCGACCCCCTCGATCCAGAAGAAAGATACTCGGTGTCGGTTCCCATCCTGATGCAGTCCACGTTTGAATTACCCCTGTACAAGGGCCACTTAAACGCATTCCGCCGGGACGGCAAGGGGACGACGGTTCTCACCGATGACACCAGTGAACAGATGTGGGATGCCGGTCAGAAGCTTTATGACCGCGTCTCGAATGCGACCACCGGGATGGGGACGGGCTTGTACACCTTCGCCCAGCTCTACGGCAACGCCAACAACCCTTCCCCGACGAATATGAACAATCCGTTGAATACCACGGCGAAGATCAAGCGACGCATCTTCACCACGGTCCAGAACGGAGTCAATCCTGACTACACCCCGCAAAAACTTTTGAACAAGGACGCGCTCCTGGCCTGGACCCGGGTCCCGCTATGGCCGCCCACCACCGGCACAGCCGACAACACTTTTATAGCACCCGCCGACACCTCCGCGGTCACGGTCGCGGAGGTCAAGGGGCGTCTCGATACCGCGATGGGCTTCGACCTGCTGACCACCGTAGCCCAGGTTCAAGCGGCCGTCCCGGGCGCTTGCCAGGGAACCGTGAGTGCCAACATTCACGACAAGTGCACCTCGGCGACGGTTGCCATCGCTCTTTCCAGAGCCAAACGCGAGGCACGAGAAATCGTACTGGCATATTTAGCCGGCGCACAGCTCGAGGCGGTCAACGGCGTCCCGGTGCGTACGACCGGCGATGAGTTGCAGTACAAGGTTCGCGAGTGGGTCATGGTTGAGTCGACACTCGCAGCACCCGGCGTGGTTACAGCCCCCCTGTTGGCCGGGCCGAAGTCGGGTGGGCTGGGCTTCGATGAGTACAAGTTCTACCGTGACGGTCTGAAGCTCGCAGACGGCGAAAGTCCCGATCAGGTCAACGGCGTAGCCAACAACGGACTGGGGCTTCGAAGC
The DNA here is from genome assembly GCA_964520805.1 of uncultured Acidobacteriota bacterium. Taxonomy (GTDB): domain Bacteria; phylum Acidobacteriota; class Vicinamibacteria; order Fen-336; family JAGNNV01; genus JAGNNV01. The sequence goes on from CAZFQH010000110.1 coordinate 5,245, forward strand.
CCCGACCGGGGCGCGAGCGCGGCCCAATCCGCGCTCGCTGCACCAAACACCGAACTGAAGCCTTCGATGAGCGTCGTCTATCACGCCACAAACCAGGGACTTCACGCCTTCCGCGCGGGCCCTTGCCCGTCGCCTCTACCGGGGTCAGGGATCGGAACGCCACCGCCCCGCTGCGATACCCCGGTCGCTGAAACCGGTGGAGAAGAGTTGTGGACGTTCGTCCCCTTTGATCAACTCTCCAAACTTGCCGCGCTCACCAAGACACAGAGTCGTAGCAACAAGCAATACCTGTTGGCGGCTCCGGTTCGTTTCTCCGACGTGTTTGTGCCCGGCAGCGCGACCTATGCCGGAAAGGGTTTCACCGGCGTATGGCGAACCCTGCTGTTCTTCGGCCGCGGACGGGGCGGGAAATACTACACAGCACTAGACGTAACGACGCCAGGGCCCTTCACTCGGCATTCTCTGGCAACCGACCCCCCGACTGTGGTCTGGAGCCGCGGAAATCCTGACACCACCAGCGGCGTCGCCGGCGGCACTCCCAATAACATCGCCACCGATGTGACGGCCTATGCAAAGATGGGTGAGACTTGGTCGGTGCCCGCCGTGGGCTACGTGACCGCCGCCACCTACACCACTTCAAGGAAGGCGTTTGGGACGGACTTTGTTCTCTTCACGGGTTCCGGCTATTCGGACGTGGCCTCCGAAGGGAAGACCTTCTTCGTTCTCGACGCCCTCACCGGGGACATCGTGCGTGCGCATGATGTTGCCGATGGGTCGCCCGCCTATCCTCTACCCACCCCCTCTCCGCTACCGTTGCCGACGCCGACGACGGTTCTCACGAACTTCCTGGTCGCTTCTCCGGTGGCCTATTCTGAAGATACGGACGGGAACAGCCCCTCTGGGTACAGGTTCATCGGCAATCCCATCACCGCGAAAGCCAAGACCGTTTATTTCGGAGACCTCCATAGTCGCATCTTCCGCTTCGACGTCACGTCTCCGCCCGCGGTCAGCTTCACCTACGGCACGTCAAACGCGTTCTTCGCGGCCAGTACCGGATCGGTGGGCAATCAACCCTTCGCAACCGCCGTGAGCGTCCTCCAGAATCGACCCGATTCCACACTTGCGGGGGACATCCTGATCTATGCCGAGTCGGGGCACGACAGTCGGGTTCTTCCGCAGTCGAGCAAGCCGTTCAAAGCCTATGCCTTCAAGGATACGAATGGCGTGCGCACCGATGTTTTCTCAAGAGACTTTGGGGCGAATTTCCGGGGCACCGTCCAACCCGCCGCCGCCTTCGCGGGAACCGCCTTCCCCCCCACACCGGTCGTCTTCTTTGCCGCGACCAGGTTCACGGGCGCCTGCGTGTCGACATTCGACAGCGTTCTGGTGGCCCTTAAGGGGATAACCACCGTTCCTAATGTGCCCGAAGCCGCCTTCGTGCTTACGTCGAACACTTCAGATGACGACACCGAGATTACTATTGCGGGCACGAAGGTGAACGCCGTTCGAGTGTCGGGGGAAGGGAACCTCGTCATCGATCAGGGGCTTCAAGCTCAGAATGCGCCTCCTCCGCCCGGAGTGCCAGTCGCGTCTGAAACCACGTCCACTTCCAGTAGCCTTGTTTCGTTGGGTCTTGTTCCGGGCTCACAGGCTTACAAGGATCTGGCTGCCACCACCGTGCCCTACCGAATCGGGTCGTCCGTGTGCCGCATCGATCAATAGAATCCGCAATCCGGCTTTCCAAAAGGGGGCGTTCGGGATTACGCTTCGTCTTGCATGGCTGCTAATTTCCGAACTTGCCCCCAGTGCGCGACCAGAAATCGGCTCGATAAGGAATTCTGCGTCAAATGCGGAGAGCCGCTCGAGGGTGTAAAAGCAGGCGACCCGACCGCCACAAAGAAAGGGAAACCGGGCTTCTTCGTCACTGAGGAGGGTGAAGCGGCGAGAAGTCCCTTGGTGCCGCTCGTGCTGGTGATATTGACCATCGGAGTCGCCGTGGCGGCTTGGCAGACCCTTCAGAATACCGAGACTGCGGCAGCGACCCCGCCATCAACGGCCCCCCAGCGCCAGCCCTCGATCCCGGTCGCAACAATTGCTCCCGTCGGTCCTGGGGTTCAGGAATACACCGCCGGCATGGCCGCCTTAAGAGCCGGAGACTTGCCTGGTGCGGTGCGCCTGTTGGGACTCGCGGTTTCCGCGACCCCGACCAATGCCGACTATCGACTAGGTCTGGCCGAGGCGCTTGAGAAGTCAGGCTCCACGGTGCCGGCTCTTGTCGAGTATCAAGCAGCGGCCGGGCTGGGTGCGGCAAACGTTCGATACTCCGGGGAGTGGGCTAAGGCCCTCAATCGAGCAGGCCGCAATACTGACGCGATTCGCGCCTACGAGGCCGCTCTTCAAATCGACCCGCAGCACCTCTCCAATCTTCGGGAGCTCGCGAGCCTCCATCTAAGAGCCAACGATTTCGCGAAGGCCCGACCGCATCTTGAGAAAATCGTGGCGCTTCAGCCGGACGACCTCGCTCCCAAACAAAGTCTGGCCCGCACGCTCGAAGCGGCCCAAGACCTTCCCGCGGCCGCCAAGCAGTATCGAGACATTCTCAGCGCCATGCCCCAGGCCGATCTCACCCGAGCGCTCCTTTCGGACGTTCTGACCCGGCAGAACAAGCCGGAAGAAGGCCTTCAGCTCCTGGAAGAGCGACTACGCGTCGACCCGAACTCCGCGATCCTTCATCGTGAGAAAGGGCGGATTCTGGACCGCCAGGGCCGCAATTCCGAGGCCATCGAGGCCTACCGGGAATATTTGAGGCTATCGCCCGGAGCGACGGACAACAACGTCTTCACCGCCCGTATCCAGCAACTTTCCCCGCCTAAAGATTAGTGATCGCTGGTTAAAACCGTTGTCGAGTCCGCTTCGGAGTAGCCTCAGGCCCCTTGACCTTGGGGTGCTTGTGCTTTTCGTGTGCCTCTTGTCCTCGGTTCTTCAGGCGGACGACCTGGCCGCCCTCGCCCGAAAAGAGAAGGAACGGCGAGCGAAGATCGCGAAGCCCGCAAAGGTGCTCACCCAGGGAGACGCCAAAGAGACGACGGGTTCGGTCACCGTCCCGCTGGCCATTTCCTCCGAAGGGACGGCCACGAGTTCACGCGAGGGCGAATCACGCGAAGCCGAATCACCCGAAGTTCGAAAGTCCGCGTGGAAGGCGCGCGCGGACCACGCCCGAGCAGAAGTGGCCGCCGCCGAGGAAAAGCTCGTGGCGCTGGAGCGCGAGTTCGCGACGTTTCAAGCCGACCTCGCCCCGCTATCCGCCGCCGAGGCTCAAGATCCCATGCGTCTCCAGAACCGCGCAACCAGGCTCGAAGAGCTGAAAAAGGCGGTTCTGACTCAAAAGGCCGCTTTCGCCGAGGCAAAGAAAGCGATCTCCACACTTGAAGATGAGGCACGCAAGAAAGGCGTACCTCCAGGTTGGCTTCGCTAGCAGCCCGTGGCGAAAGTCTACCGGCATTCGCTGAACGCTGCATCCCGCCTGGACTTCTTCGCTCAGCGCCCGAATATTCCCGATATTCGGGCACTTCGGCTCATCGCCAGCCGGGCGCATCGCTCGGCTCGGTGCTGCGGCGGACTTTCACCACAGACTGCTAGTGGCCTACATAAGAGGAATAGGAATCGCACGAGCCGCCAAGGTGCCCGACTCGCGACGCGCCCAGGAACTGCCCGAGGAGCCGCGAATATCGGGAGCGGTTTCTATTCTCTGATACAGGCCACTTGTTGTGCGCGTCCTTCGACGTGGCTGAGGAATCAAGTGGTTTCCTCGGGAGACGTTTCCGTTGATTGATGTCCTTCTCGTCGAGGACAAAGAGTCGCTGCGGATCGGACTGGTCGAGGTTCTCCGCGCCCATGGCTTGAGCGTCGAGGCCAGTGCCGACACCTATGAGGCGAAGAGGGCCCTCGCCCGCTCATCCTTTGGAGTGGTCCTCACCGACCTCAAGCTCCCGGCCGGTAGCGGGTTCGATGTCATCGCCGCCGCTCTCAAAGGAGGGGGCGACACCGATGTCATCGTCATGACCGCGTTCGGCTCGATTGAAGACGCGGTGCGGGCGATTCGAGAAGGGGCCTCGGACTTCCTCACTAAACCCGTCGATCCCGATCACCTTCTGCTGCTGGTCGATCGCGCCCTTGACCGGCGCCGCCTCAAGCGTCGCGCCTTTCTGCTCGAGGAAGAACTGCAAGAGCGCATGTCGCTTCCGCGTCTGGTGGGGACGAGCGAAGGGCTGCGGGAGGCTCTGGTTCAGGTGCAGAGGGTCGCACCCTCCGACACCACGGTCTTGATTCTGGGCGAGAGCGGCACCGGCAAGGAGCTTCTGGCTCGTTCCGTGCACCAGCTCTCTCCAAGGGCCAAAGGGCCCTTTGTCGCCATCAACTGTGCGGCCATCCCGGAAGCGCTTCTCGAGAACGAGTTGTTCGGGCACGAAAAAGGGGCATTCACCGGGGCCAACGCCCGCAAACTGGGCCGGGTTGAGATGGCTCAAGGTGGAACCCTGTTCCTGGACGAAATCGGCGAACTGCCGCTCTCTCTGCAACCCAAAATCCTCCGTCTGGTGCAGGAGAAACAGTTTGATCGGGTGGGCGGGACGGAAACCCGGCAAGTGGACCTTCGGCTCGTTACCGCCACCAATCGCGACCTCAAGACCATGGTGGCCACGCGGGAGTTTCGTGACGATCTCTACTTCCGGCTTTCGGTGATCGAGATCACGATCCCGCCGCTGCGGGCCCGCCGCGATGACATCCTTCCCCTTGCCCAGTCCTTCCTTGAACGTTTTTCGAAGGATGCCGGCCGGAAGCGAGCCCTTACGCTGTCGCCTTCATCCGTCCGAGCGCTCACGGACCATTCCTGGCCCGGGAACGTCCGTGAACTTCAGAATGGCATCGAACGGGCGGTGATCCTGTGCGCCGGGGATGTGATCGAACCGGAGCATCTTCGTCTGGATGCGCAGGCCGCACGAAGGCCTCAGATCGCGGATGTGATCGACATGAGTGGGTCGATCGCCGAGGTGCGTGATCGGGCCTCAGATGCCGCGGAGGCGGAACTGGTGGCGCGCGCCTTGACCAGGGCGGAGGGATCGGTCGAAGGCGCCGCCGAACTGCTGGGCCTTTCCGCCAACGCCCTCAGGAAGCGAATCAAGCGCCGCGAGGATGTGTAACCGAAACGGGCAACCACAAGGATGGCACCCCCCAACCGGAGACGAATTCAGGGGGTGGCACCCCCCAACCGGAGACGAATTCAGGGGGTG
>CAZFQH010000111.1:0-10413 GCA_964520805.1 uncultured Acidobacteriota bacterium
ACTCGCAACGCGGACACCCGGCCCCCGGCCCCCGCGGCCGACAACTACAAACAGACCCAGCACACGGGGAAGTTCGGCGGGCAGACCGTGGCCTACACCGCCACCGCGGGCACGCTGGTGTTGAAGAGCGCCGCCTTAAAGCCGCGCGCCAACGTCTTCTTCGTCGCCTACACGAAGGACGGCGTACCCACAGGCTCGCGTCCCATCGCGTTCGCCTACAACGGCGGTCCGGGTTCAGCGTCGATCTTCGTTCACATGGGACTCTTCGGCCCGAAGCGCGTGCAGATGGGCGACGACGGTTTCCAGCCCGCCCCGCCCTATGAACTCGTCGACAACGAAGACTCCATCCTCGATGTCGCCGACGTGGTCGTCATCGATGCGGTGACCACCGGCTGGTCCCGCATGGTCGAAGGCGAGGACGGAAAGAACTTCCACGGCGTTCGCCAGGACATCGAGGTCTTCTCCGACTTCATCCGCCAGTACCTCCTGAAGTTCAATCGCTTCGCCTCGCCCAAGTACCTCATGGGCGAGTCCTACGGCACCGTGCGCTCCGCCGGTGTCGGCGCCGACCTCCAGGCGCGTCACGGGATCGAACTCAACGGCATCGTTCTCATCTCCTCGGTCATCGATTTCTCGACTCTCTCCGAAGCGCCGGGTAACGAAGTCAACTACGCGAGCTTCCTTCCCGCGTACACCGCGGCCGCCTGGTACCACAAGCGCCTCGGCCCCGAGCTTCAGGGCATGGAACTTAGGAAGGCCCTCGACGAGTCGCGGAAGTTCGTGTGGGGCGAATACCTGACCGCGCTGGTCAAGGGCAGCCGCCTCACCGCGGCCGAGGGCAAGGACATGGCCGGGAAAGTCGCGAGGTTCACCGGCCTCTCCGCCTCCTTCGTCGAGGAAGCGAACCTGCGCGTGAGTCCGGGCCGCTTCCGCAAGGAGCTGCTGCGCGACAGGCGCCTGATGGTCGGCCGGCTCGATGCCCGCTACACCGGCATCGATCGCGACGCCGCGGGTGAGAACCAGGAGTTCGACCCGTCGAATACCGCGCTTCAGGGTGCCTACACCGCGATCTTTCTGGACTATGCGAAGAACGAACTCAAGTGGGAGAGCGAGCTGCCGTACACGACGTCCGCCAACGTACGCCCCTGGCAATATGAAGAGGGCCGGTATCTCAACCTCGTCGACAATCTCCGCTCCACCATGGCGCGCAATCCGTTCCTGAACGTGATGGTCGTGAACGGTTACTACGACATGGCGACGCCCTTCGCCGGGAGCGAGTACACCTTCGATCACCTCGGCTACGAGAAGTCCTACGCGGACCGGACCCACTTCACCTACTACGAAGGCGGCCACATGATGTACACCCGGCCCAACATGCTGAAGGTCCTCAAGGCCGACATCGCGGCCTTCGTGAAACGGACCCAGGGCGGCAAGTAGCTGGTGTCCTGGTTCTGATCGGCGCACCGATTCCGCGGATTTGGTCGCGCTCGCCTGGACCGAGTCCGAAGCCCGCTTCGATGGCCTGCTTGGGCTGACTCGCTCGCTGAGCGGACTGTTCGGGGGCGACCAGTCCTCGTGCCGGAGTCGAACAGGGGTCGGCGCGGCCTTGCCGTCCAAGTCCAGCTGTTCCAGGGGAGAAACAGGACACGACCTGATCGGCGTGGGCCAGGCACTTTGCGTTCCAGGGCGAGGGCTCCGCTCCGCAGAGAAGCAGGACAAAGTCGTGGTCCCGCTCGATCTGGTCGAGGAAGTTGTCGAGTTGGAGACGCGACGGGTGAGAGGGCAGCAGGGCATCGCGGAAGCGGGCGCGGGCCCGTTCCTCGGTAAGCAGCGCCGTGCGGCCCTGGCGAAGGAGAGCTCCGCGCCACGCGCACGCGAACGTTTGCGATTCGACGCACTGTGCCTGGTTTGTGGGCGAAGGCCCGGTGCCGCGATGGCTGCGGCCGGAGGGAGCCGTGAACGATCGCGAGATGTCGGCGGATCTGCGCGACGCCGAGTGGGCCGAAGCCCTGACCGGCGCGCGGGACCGACCTCGCGATGCGGACCTGTGGACCGCCGATTGCGGAGGCGATCCGGTGTCGTCTCAGGGGCGGGGGCGATCGACGTGTGGTTGCCTGCGCGCGCCATCCCCGCGGTTCGGGCCGCGTCTGGCGTCGTGACTGGCCAGCCGCCGATCTCGCATCCGTGTTCGGCGTGCGGCCCGACGCCATCGACGTCGTGATTGTTGACGGTCAGTGGCTCCTGCGAGTGAAGGCCACGCGCGAGATCTCTCTCTCTTTGACGAGGCCCATCGCCGCCTCGCCGCGCGCCTGGGATGGGAGGCCCTGCCCGCTCCGGCCTCTCGCGTCTTACGCACTGCGAAGGGCTTTGTCGCGGAGGGTGTCGGGTTCGGCCACCGTGTTGGCCTCTGCCTCGCGCCATAGCGCGCGCCGACGGTTCAATTCTGCCGAGGCGCGCCTGGACAACTTGCGCGTTGTTCGCAAACGTGGTTCCGTTCCACGACGCTGCTATGCGGGGCATCGACTCCGGTGTCGACAGCCCAGCGCCTCGCCCTCCCCTCGGAAGCTGCACCCGGACGCGCCAACGGGTGGCCGGAGCGGGCCGCCGGTCCGCCACGGCCGTCGCCGTCCATGCGAAGTGACTGGCAAACTACGCTTGCTTCATTTACGCTCCTCGTCGCATGGGAATACAGCGAGGCTTTCATTCCTACCGAACGGAGACCGGAACCATGCGGGCGGCAGGCTCAAGCGGTCTAGCGCCTGATTGGGATTTGGGTCGATGAGGTTGAACCCTGGAGCGTGGGAGGTGGAACTCGACGATCTCGTCGAGGCCATGGGTAGGGCTCAGGCCGATCCGACCACCGGAGGACTGGCCCTGGGAGTACCCGAGTAGGACGCGCGCCTTTGGCACATCGGGCGAGAGCGACTGGCTGAGATTGGGGTCTCCGCGATCGTCGCCTCCCCACCGCGTATGGCCGGAGCGAACCCGCGCGATTTGTATCTGGCGACGCAGGTTTATCAAGACGGCGGGCATACCGCTCTCATTGGAGACTTCGTCCGGGCACTCGGTTCAGAGAACGCCCATGTGATCTTGACCGATCCGCTTGCCAATCCTCTTCCCTTGCCGGACGCCATCCTGTCGCGACTCGGAGTTCCGACCCACCGGGTCTCGGTCCTGACGGGAGCCACGCGGGGCGCTCGTTTGTCCGAGCTGTTGGGCAAGTTGCTCTTGCTTCGCGCCGACCGCCTCTTCCTCTTTCACCATCCGACAGATCCTCTGGCCTCGGCGGTGAGCCAGCCGGAGATCGCGAGACCGCGCGTGATGATTCACCATGCAGACGCCACGATGTCGTTCGGCATCCATCTTCCGGACGTGACCCTGGTGGATCTCAGTCCGCAGGCTCTCGCTCCCACGGCGCTTGGGGGCCGGGAATCGGCTCTCCTGAGGTTGACCGCTCCTGACCCCGGACCCCGCCCGCGCGGCTTTCGGATCCGGGGCGGCATTACCACTGCGTCGAGCGGAGGCATGCACAAGTTTGCGGGGAACTACGTCCTGCGCTATCCAGAGACGGTGGCTCAGATCCTGCGAACCACCGAGGGCTCCCACGTTCATATCGGGAGGTTGTCGGATGAGCTGATTGACACGATCGGTCGAATGCTTTCGCGGTACGAAGTCCCAGGCGATCGCTTCATTCACGTCCCCTGGACAGCGTCGCTAGCGCTCACGCTGTGGGAGCACGATTGCGACCTCTTCGTAGCCTCATTCCCCGTCGATGGAGCGCGCACCAAGGTGGAGGTTCTGGCCTCGGGCACGCCTTACATCCGGCATATGAGATTTCCCGTGAAGCCTTGGGCCCACCCCATTGCCGACGCCGAAGGCCTGATTGGCTGGCGAACCTGGGAGGACCTGCGCTCCACTCTTCACCGCCTGGGAAGCGCTGGAGAGCTGGAAGCCAGCGCCCGCGCGTCGAGAGAACTCTATGAGACGGTCTACCACCCGGATGTGTTTGCACGGCGGCTCGCTGGAATCCTTGACGGTTCCGTTGGCCCCGCTGAGGTCGACCCGAGCGAACTCACCTGGGCTTTGGCTCGCCTGGCTCGCCTGGCTCGGCCGTCGAGGCCACACGAATCGTCCTAGCAGATCGGAGTTTGAATCACGCAAGGGAATTGCACCGCAACTCACCTCCTGCGAGAGCGCGTTCGATGTCGACACCGACCCTTCCAAACTGCTCCCGGAGCGACAAGAGCACCACGTCGCCAGGCCGCGTTCGCTGGCTCACGAACGCCGGGAGACTTTCGAGTTCCGGCGCCACATCGAGGTCGACGCGCAACGAGCGGAGATCCGAAATCAGTGCGTCCATGCTGAACGGCTTGTCCTGCCACGCCGTGCGCGGACCCGGGTTGTGTTCGTAGGGTCGAGTCAGTATGACCTTGTCGAAGCCGGAGAGAGCACGCGGCAGGTGTTTCTGATAGATCCAGTGTCGCCCGCCAGTGGCGCGGGGTTGTATCACGCAGACGAGGCGACGCTTCGGATAACGCTGGCGAAGGGCCGCGCTGAGCTCGATGAGCGACTGCGGATGTGAGGCCTTGTCCCGGACCAGCGTACAAGCGCCTGCCTCTGCCGCCTCCTGGTGATCGGCGAGTCCCTCGAAAATCGACAGCGCGAGCGCCGATCGTTCGAGGGCCACACCGAGATGCAACGCCGCTACCGCGGCGCTCGACGCGTTGCGCACATTCATCAGCCCATGCATGGGGAGTTGAAATCTCGTTCCGCTCAACTCGAACGCCGAGCCAAGGGATGAGAGGACCACACCGCCAATCACTTGATCCGCACGGGCGTCCGTCCCAACACGAATCACGGAGCAGCGCGCCGCCTCGGCGAGTGTCGCCGAGCCTTCCTCGTCGTTTCCGAGTACGAGGCAGCCGTGGGCCGGCAGCAGGCGCACCAGACCGCGCAACGCTTCGATCAGGCGGTTCGTGTCCGGGTAGAGGTCTGGATGGTCCACGAGAGAATTGGTGATCGTGACCACCTCGGGGAAATAGTGGAGAAACTTCGGCGAGGCATCGTTTTCCCGCTTGGCGTACTCGTCTCCTTCGATCACGGAGACGTCGGAGCCTGCAAACCTCGCCGAGGTGGGGAAATTGCGGGCTAGTCCCCCGATGAGGTAGTCCGGTTGCAGGCCTTCCCGCTCCAGGATCCAGGCGAGCATCGCCGTGGTGGTGGTTTTCCCAACCCCGCCCGCGACCACCAGGTTTCGTGAGCGTCTGAGGAATCGATTCGCCAGGAACTCGGGGAACGACTCGCTTGAAAGACCCCTCTCGCGCACAAAACTCAGCTCGGAGTTTTCGCGCGCCACCCGCGTGCCTACGATGATCGCGTCCGCGTTTCCGGGAACGTGCTCGGCCGCGTAAGCGGACACCCGTATGCCCTCTCTTGCAAGCCGCCCCTGCATTGGCTCGTAGACGTCCTTATCGGAACCCGTTACATCGTGTCCGACCTTTGCGAGCGCGATGGCGATGCCGCCCATGGCTCGCCCCCCGATACCGATAAAATGGATCCTCACGCCTCCTACGACCGCTTGAGAGCCTGGAGGTCACGCTCAACCCGGACGAGACGTGTGCCCGCGTCCTGCAGGGACGGGGTTTGCGAGATGGACGACCATCGACGTCCCAGGTAATCGTCCGTGGCCTTGATGAGGGGAACCACCTTCCGAAGATAACGAAAATTGGCGAGCAACTCGGCTCGCGCGTCGGTTGGGATCACACGGTGCGATTCGATTACCGACTCGTAGATTCCGATGAGGCGATCGATGGCGGCTCTGAAGTCCGCCACCAGCCGCAGGCGTGCGGTCACCGCCGCGCAGTCCTGTGCGGAATAGCGCAGGATTTCGCTCGCGATTCGATCCGCCGAGGCTAGCGGGGAATTGGTCGCAATGGAGAAGTTTACCTGGCGGAATCTGTCGAAATTCTCCTGAAGCACCATCTCACCGCAGCTCGTACGTCCGACGATGATGACCGCGCACCCGCTGGCCATGGCCTCGATGGCCGACAGCCCCGAGGCGAATACGATGTCGTATCGCGGCAGGAGTTTTTCAGGTTCATCGGTCACGCTTCCGAAATGGAAGCCCAACAGATCGAGTTCGACGCCGGTCCTCTCCGCCGCCGCCTTGATCGCAGTGACGGTTTCGCTGTCGTGCCCGAGTCGGCTGTTGTAGAGCAGGGCCTTGGCGGATTTCACGGCTGGGCTTCTGACCTGTGAGAACCGATCCAGCGACGCTGTTCAGGAACACGTCGATGCGCGCTGGATCTACGTTGGATTCTGTGGCGATGCGCTCGCGCATCGTGCGCGACACGGTGAGGTAGCGGTAGATCCTGGGATGGGCCGGGCACCAACCTCGCCAGACCGCACCATGGCAATGGTAGACGGCCGGGACGTCGGGCAGCCCGTTCAGAGCGGTCATGGCGTCCAGGTGATGCTGGCCGTGGATCACGTCCGGTCGAAACGGAAGATTCTCGAGGTCGGTGGCGACTGGGATGACGTCGGTTTCCAGCAGGCGTTCGCCCTGCCGCAGATCGCTGCTGTACGCGATCACTGAGTGCCCGCGGGCCTGGAGGCCCCGTGCGAGTTGACGAACGACGGTTTCGACGCCGCCACGCGGAGCGAGGTGGTTGTTCGTGATGAGAACTCGCATGCGAAGCTCGGGAGAATACACTTGGAGCGTAAATCTTTCCATCGTATCTTCTTTGTGTTTCGCGAAGACGTTCCCACAGATCAAGCGGCGGTTGCGAAGAGACTGGGGTAGGCGACCTCCCGGAGTTTGATCGCGGTGGACATGGTCCTTCGACCGGCGAGGGAAACCCGCCAACGACGGGAGCGTGGGATTTTGGCGATCAGTCCGTGCGCATGGAGCCGGCCTAACAACCGGACTACCTGACCTGGGTGCATGTCTTCACGAAGGCCTTCATAGTGTGATCCGGTCTCTTGTGCCTCTGGATCACGCTGGGCCTGCCCCCTCGGTCCGGACGGACAGCTTTACCTCGCGAGGCCCGGAGTCAGGCCACCCGCACGCGTCTTGAGTCGAACACCTCATCCCGCGCCACAAAGTCCCGGTGGGTGGCGAGGAAGGTGCTCAGACGCTCGCGGGCGTAGGCGTACCCGACGTCGACGATGGCGTGGAACCGACTCCAGTCGAGCATGTCGAAGCCGGCCACGGGGGGATTAAGGAAGAGGTCGGCGTCGCGCCGGGCGATCTCGACTTCGCGCCGGCTGCCCAGGGTGGTGGCGCGCATGACCACGCTGTGCAGAACGGGCAGGCTGGCCTGCTCGGAGCCGTCGAACAGCCGCCGCCGCAGATACTCCCAGGCCGTGGGCAGCGAATCGATGTCGTACCGATAGTCATTCAGGGCGGAGAGGTCGACCGCGATGGCTCGCCCGGGAACGGTGCGGCGCATGATCTCAAGGGGAAGGTTGTTCAAGATGCCGCCGTCGACGAGGAGATCGCCGTCCTCGATGACCGGCGGAAAGATGGCGGGAAGCGATACGGTGGCGCGCAGGGCCCGCCACAGGGGGCCCGTGGTGTGGATCTTCTCGATGTTACGGGAGAGGTTCGAGGAGACTGCGAAGAAGGGAAGCCAAAGGTCTTCGATCTCCGTGTCGCCGAGGAAGTGGCGCAGGCTGCGGGTCATCTTCTCGCCGCGGACCAGGGAGAGGACGGGCAGGGTGTAGTCATCCATCGGATGTTCGTCGGCGAAGGCCTGCTTGAACTCGTCGAGGATCTGGTTGTCGGCGAGGCCGCGCGCGATATTGCCGGCGACCAGCGCCCCGAAGCTGGCGCCGCCCACCGCGTCCACCGGAACCCCGGCCTCGCGAAGGGCGCGCAGCACCCCAAGGTGGGCGAATCCGCGGGCCCCGCCCCCGCTCAAAACCAGGGTCACGGCGCGGCCCGTGAGCACCCGGGCGAGGCGGTTCACCCCCTCGTTTCCCTCGAGCGCCACATGCAGGTGCAGGCCCGCGCCCACCGCGCGCAGGAATGCGCCGGTGCCCTGCGGGGCCTCGCTGCGCAGGGGATGGGCGGTCACAAACATGCGCGAAGGCCGGGGTTCGGTAAGGGTCGCGTCGATGCGGGCGAGACTCGCTTTCGCCTCGCCGGGATCCAATCCTCGCGGACTCACGAACACGACCTGATCGGCGTGGGCCAGGCACTTTGCGTTCCAGGGCGAGGGCTCCGCTCCGCAGAGAAGCAGGACAAAGTCGTGGTCCCGCTCGATCTGGTCGAGGAAGTTGTCGAGTTGGAGACGCGACGGGTGAGAGGGCAGCAGGGCATCGCGGAAGCGGGCGCGGGCCCGTTCCTCGGTAAGCAGCGCCGTGCGGCCCTGTCGAAGAAAGGCGATCTGCAGCCGTTCCGCGAATTCGCGGATGGCGAACCCGGGGGTGAGCGGCATGAGGACGATGTTGCGTACCGTGGGATTTGATGTGCGGCCTCGGCTCTGCGCGTCGGTCAGGCGCTTGACGATGAATCGCGCGAGGTGGTCGGAGGCCTGGGGATGCCGGCGGACGATGTCCTGGAAGACGTCGCGGGAGAGGAACCCCAGGGTGGCGTCGCGGACCACGCGCACCGTGGCCGAGCGCGCTCCGCCTTCAACGCCCATGAACAGTCCGATCTCGCCCACGGTCTGGCCGCGGTCGATATGGCCAACCAGACGATCCGTGGCGTCGGCGTGGACGCGGACCTCGAGTCGGCCAGTCAGGACGACATGGAGTCCGAGGGCGGCGTCTCCCTGCCGATAGAGGATCTGCCCGCGATCGAGATGAAGCACTTCGAGTTGGCCGACGATCTCGTTAAGGGCGTCGTCGTCGAGGTGTCCGAAGACCTTGCGGAGGGCGCTCGTCGCTTCCGCCGCGGCCTCTCCCTCTCCCTCGATGCGCGAACGGTCCGGACTCACGCGGAGGCGGCCTCGATCACGACCACGCCCAATTCGGCCCCGGAGCGCCGCGCGCGAATCACGCCCAGCGGCCGCGTGAGCGGGGCTACGGGCAGGGCCTTCACCACCGCGTCCGAAAGTGCGATTCCGTTCGGCGGGGCCATGCGCTCGACCTCGAAGGCCAGGGCCACGGTCTCGCCGAAAAGATCGTAGGAGAATTTCTCGGTTTCGATCACCGCGGCCAGGGCCTCGCCGGTGTGCAGAGCGAAGCGCATGAGGAGCGGCTCCTGTCCCCGGGCCTTGCGTTCCTCATTGGTAGAGGTCATGTGCGCTCGCATCTCCAAAGCGGTTTTTAGTGCGGCCTCCGCCGAGCCCGAGGTGGAGGAGGCAAGAGCCAGGTAGGCGTCGCCGGACGTGCGCAGCGGCTCAAGGCCGTGCCGCCGACAGATGGCGTCGAAGGCTTTGAACCAGGCGTTCAGGCTGCCGATGGCCTCCGCCGGGCCGACCCGCTGCGCGAACTCGCCGAATCCGCAGGCATCCGCGATCAAGACGGTGGCCTCGGGGAAGGACACCGGAGCCACCGATCCGCGCGTCTCGTACTCGCGGGCCGCGGTCTCGGGGAGGATGGCGAGGAGCAGCCGGTCGGAGCGGGTCTTCTGGATCTCCGCCGCCACCTTCTCCTGGCGCAGGGCCATGCGCGAGGACTGAAGAGCCACCGACCGGCGGTAGGCCACCCAGGCGAAGTAATTGAAGTAGACCAGAAGCAGGGCGGCCGCGGCGAGGTTCATCTCCACCAGATGGAGGGCGGGAGGAACCGGTCCGATCCACAGGCGCGACATTCCGAAAGCGAGAGTCACCCCGATCGCGGTAGCACTCATGAATGGGAACGAGCCGAGGGCCATGCCGTTGGCGAGGGCGATGGTGAGAAAGGACAGGGTGGGAACGGGGGAGAGGCCCACGAAATAGATGGCCGCGCCGATCACCATGGCGTCCACGATCACGCTCCCCATCTGCACCCGGCGCGAGGCCTCAAGGCGGATGGCGAGGAAGTGGACGACGTGCGGGTAGGTGAGGGCGAAGACGAGGAAGATCACGTGGGCCAGGGTGAGGCCGGTGATTCCGGCGCCCAGGAACACGGTCAGGGATATCGCTATCGCCCCGAATACCCGCATAGGGTAGAGCTTTCCTCCGATGCCTGAACTCGGAAGGCTGGTGCTTCTCTGGTCGCTCGACAAGTGGGACTCCCTCTGATGCGCTCACCGGTAGCTTATGCCGGTATCGCTCGGGAATGGCGGGTTCAGCCCGGCCATACCCTCCCCGCATCGCCGTTATGATTTCGCACCCTTCATGCAGAGACTCCACCCCCTCTCCCTTGCCTTTGGCCTTGCCGTCCTCGGCGGTCTGACCCTCTCACCGCTTCCCGCCCACGCCCAGGATGTGTCCGCTCGCGGCCGTCTCGAGCCTCGAAACGGGGCCCGCCGCATTGCCGGTC
>CAZFQH010000112.1:0-10410 GCA_964520805.1 uncultured Acidobacteriota bacterium
CTTTTAGCTGGGGGGCGGGTAAGCGGCCCCCCGCCCCCCAGACCCCCCGCGCTGCGGCCGGAGTGAATCCGGCCTTCGCTTGGTTTCGGAATGTGAATGGCCATGGACCAGGCTCCGCAGTCAAGCCCGCCTGTTTACGTGGAAGTAACAGTTGTGTCGTGGCGTCGTCATATCCGGTCGGCAGACTGGCGGTCCCATGATCCACTATCGACCTGCCTCTCACGGCCCTCTGCGCCTCCTTCGTCGTTCAGGGCTATCCGCCCTATTCGCATTGACGATTGTCGCCGCACCGCTCGCTTCCACCTCAGCGGCTGCCCAGTCGGCGGCTTCTGTCGAGAAAGCCGTACGCGTAGCCGGCACGGTTCGGGACCTCCAGAACTCGATCACTCTGCCCGGCGCGAGCGTCGAGGTGGTGGGTTCCAGCCAGCTCACCCAGACCGACATCGACGGCCGCTACACCCTGGATCTGGTGCCTGGCGCCTACGAACTCAAGGTTGTGATGGCTGGCTACCAGGAGCGGAAGGTCAAGGTTGAGGTTAAGGCCGCCGCGGCGCCGAAGGTGGACATTGGTCTCGCGATGAAGAGCTTCTCCGATGAAGTTACCGTCCAAGCCAACACCGACGGTGTGTCCTCCTCGGCGGAGGCCCAGCTCTCGGCGCGCAAGGGAGCCTCGGTCATCACCGACAACATGGGATCCGACGAGATGAAGGCCAATGGCGACTCCGATGCCGCTTCGGCTCTTTCCCGCGTGACCGGCCTTTCGATCGTGGACAGCCAGTACGTCTTTGTCCGCGGCCTCGGCGAGCGTTACAGCAACACCACCCTCGCCGGGTCGGTCATCCCCACCACCGAACCCGACAAGAAGGTGGTTCCCCTCGATCTCTTCCCGAGCGGCCTCATCGACAGTGTGCAGGTCGCAAAGACCTATTCGCCCGACCAGTCCGCCGAGTTCGCCGGCGGCCTGGTTCAGATCGTTCCGATGAAGTTCCCGAGCCGTCGCGTCTTCGACATCTCCATTGGAGGACAGCATTCCTCGGTAGCCACCGGAAAGAGCATTCCCCTGAGCCCGCTCGGCAGCCGCGACTACCTCGGCTTTGACGATGGCGCGCGCGCGCTTCCCTCTTCGTTCCCAAAAACCAAGATCGTCCGGCAAGGCGTCTATAGCCCCACCGCCGGACTCCTGCGTGACGACATAACCGCCGCCGGTCGATTGCTTGAAAATCGCTGGAGCCCGGTTCCCAAGGATGGCCGTCCTGGACAGAGCTTCAGCGCGGTGTTTGGCGATCGCTTCGGCAAGCTCGGGTTGGTCGCGAGTCTCAGCCAGTCCTACAAGGAAACCTACCTCAAGGAGGACCGCCGGTTTTTCCGCATCGGTGACGGCAGCGAACTCGAGGCGGTGAGCGACTACAAGATGGAGACTGCCACCCAGAAGGCCCAGATCGGCGGCGTTCTGAGCCTCGCCTATCAGTTCTCTCCAAGTCACCGGGTGTCCGTCGAGAACTTCTACACCCACACCGGCCGTGACGAGGGTCGCTTGTTCCAGGGTCCGAACACCGAGAACAACTTCATCTACCGCAATGAACGGCTCCAGTATGTCGAGGAAGGCCTGCTCTCCACCGGCCTGACCGGTGAGCACTTCTTCTCGGGCCTCTCCAACAGCCGCTTCGACTGGCGCGTGAACTACGCTCGCGCCAACCGCGACGAACCCGATCTCCGCGAGACCCTCTATCAGCAGGCCATCACCGGCACCGGGGCGTTCCTCCTCGCAGACGAATCGCAGAGTGGCTTCCGGATGTTCAACGCGCTGGAGGACGACACCCTGGACGTGTCCGCGAACTGGAGCGTCCTGAAGGTGGTTTCGGGTCGTTCGGCCCAGATCAAGTTCGGCGCCAACTATGTCGAGCGCACGCGTGATTTCTCCTCTCGCCGGTTCCGCTTCATCCCGAATTCCGCCAACACGGGCGCCGCCATCGGGATCAACCTGTCCCAGACTCCCGAGACCCTGTTCGCCTCTCAGAATATCGGCTCGATCTTCAGGTTCAACGAAGAGACCCGCCCCGTCGACGCCTATGACGGCGAAACCAAGACCGCCGCTGGCTATGGCATGGTCGACGTGGCGCTCTCCGAGCGGCTGCGTCTGGTGGGCGGTGCCCGCCTTGAGAACTACGATCAGCGGGTCAACACCTTCGATCCCTTCGGCCTTTTCCTGGGCAAGGTCTCCGCCCAGATCAAGAACACCGATCTCTACCCCGGCGCCAACCTCATCTACTCGGTCCGGCCGGACACGAACCTTCGCGCGAGCTACAGCCGCACCGTAAATCGCCCGGAGTTCCGTGAACTCGCCGTTTTCGAGTTCACCGACGTCGGGGGCAGCCGTGCGGTGCGCGGCAATCCCGACCTCACCCGCGCGCTTATCCAGAACGTGGACGCCAGGCTCGAGAAGATCAGCGGTGGCCGCGATGTCCTCGCGATCAGCGGCTTCTTCAAGGACTTCGACGCTCCAATCGAGCGCGTGGTCATCGCGGGCGCTCAGCCCATCGTCACCTACCAGAATGCCCGTAGCGCCCGCAATCTTGGGGTGGAACTCGAAGCCGCTCGCCAGTTCGGGTCGAACTTCTTCGTCAATCTCAACTACACCTTTGTTGATTCCACGATCACTCTGTCTCCCGCGCAGCGCACCGTGCAGACCTCTCTTGAACGTCCCCTGGCCGGCCAGTCCAAGAATCTCTTCAACGCCATGGCGGAAGTAAACGTGCGCGGCCTTTCCGCCCGCGTGCTCTACAACTACTTCGGGGACCGGATCTCCGATGTGGGCTCGAACGAAGCTCCCGACATCATCGAGCAGGGCCGTGGTTCCCTGGACGTGGTGCTCGCGAAGCGTTTCGGCAAGCTCGGTTTCAGGCTCACCCTGGAGAACCTGACCGACGTCGATCACGAGTTCACCCAAGCCTCGGAAGTGCAGCGCTTCTACAAGCTCGGTCGCGTCACTGCGTTCTCGCTTAGCTTCAACGCGTTCTGAAGTCCCTCGATCTCCAAAAAACAATGAACAATCCAATGAGGAACCTAACCGTGCCCAAGTCGCACCGCGCTCTGAGCCTTGCGCTCGTCGTCGTTCTCGTGACGTCGCCCGTCACCTCGGTCTTCGCCGATCTGGGCCCGCCCACCACCGTCCCTGGCATCTCCAAGCCGGTGGTCGTGGTCAGCGGCTCGGTACGAGGTGCGGAGAGTTGGACCAACAACTTCGTCTATCTCCTTCGCGGCGCCGTCTTCGTCGAGCAAGGAGCCACCCTCAACATCCAGGCGGGAACGCTGGTGGTGGGTGAGGCGGGCAGTGTCGGCAGCCTCATCGTGAAGCGTGGAGGCCGGCTGAACGCGATCGGGACAAGGGATCAGCCCATAGTGTTCACAAGCGACCAGCCCGTGGGTCTGCGCGCTCGAGGCGACTGGGGCGGCATCATCGTGAACGGTCGCGCACCTCTGAACGTTCCGGGCGGTGAAGCCGTGGGTGAAGCCGATACCGGCATCTATGGCGGCAACGACCCCAATGACAGCAGTGGTTCGATGCGCTACGTTCGCGTCGAGTTCGCGGGCACCGAGTTCAGCCCCGACAACGAACTCAACGGCATTGCCTTCCAGGCCGTAGGCAGGGGCGGTTCCTACGACTTCATCCAGGTTCACATGAACAAGGACGATGGCCTGGAATGGTTCGGCGGCACTGCGGATCTGAAACACGCGGTGCTGACGAACAATGCCGATGACAATACCGACTGGACTTTCGGCTGGACCGGTCGCCTGCAGTTCGTGGTCGTCAGTCAGCGCGGCGACGACGCTGATGCGGGAATAGAGGCCGACAACAACGAGTTCAACAATGAGCTTCTGCCGAGGTCCAATCCCACGGTGTTCAACCTCACCTACTGCGGCGACCCGGATCGCAATGAGGGCGCCGAGAGCGCGCGTGGAATGCTCCTCCGCCGGGGAACCGCAGGCACCATCCGCAACTTCGTGGTCCAGGGCTTCAAGAACGTGGGCATCGAAGTTAACGGGGCTTCAACGCTCGCCCAAGCGACACAGGGCAACCTCAAGGTCAGCAATGGAGTCATCTCCAACACCGGTGCCAACGGAACCACTTACGCCGCGACTACCACCCTTCCGCTAATAGCCAACGGCACATTCCCGAACGTCAGGTTGGGCGAGGACGCGGGTATCGGCAACTGCTACAACCATGACAATCCGATCTGGCAACCCACCTCGGTCAACACTCTGGCGGGTGGGCAGCTCGCCCCGGCCCTCCCGCCGAACGACGGCTTCTTTGAGGTAACCACCTACATCGGTGCCGTTCCTCCTCCGCCCGGTGATGACTGGACGCGTGGTTGGACGTCGTTTCCCCAGCGTTGAGGCTCCCTTCCTCACCAGACCCTTCCAGAAATGGAGGGGTCCGTTTTTTGGGTCCGCTTTGTCTCGTGGCCATCCTCTTTCTCTCGGCCAGGTGCGGCCTTCTTGGGCCCAAGGACGATTTCCGGCTTGGCCAAACCCTGGAGTCGTCCGAGGCCGTGGCGCGGGCGGTCGTCGATCGCTTCCGGGCCGGTGATCTGGCCGGCCTGCGCCTGCTGGCGGTGACCGAGACCGAGTTTCATAAGCTCGTCTGGCCCCAACTCCCAGCGAGTCGACCCGAGCGGAACGTTCCCTGGGACTACGCCTGGCAGGACCTGTCGGCCAAGAGCGACGCGAATCTCCGCGGCCGACTGTCGGGCTGGCAGGACCGCGGCTTCACCGTGGTCTCGGTGGCGTTCACCGGGGAAACCACCGAGTACGGAACCTTCCGCGTCCACCGCGACAGCGTGCTGACATTGCGAGATCGGGACGGCAGTGTCAGCAACGGCCGTCTCTTCGGCTCGATCATCGAGCAAGGCGGTCGGTTCAAGGTCTTCTCGTACGTCGTCGACTGACGCGCGGTCCAAAGCCGCGGCACCGGCGCGGCGGCGGTCGGTTCGAAGAGTCGTCGTGGCTGGGCATCATCGCCCGGATGGAGCGCAGCCTCTGGGACATGAACCCCTGGTCGAGATCGCGAAATTTCTGTAGGCCGCGCGGTAGCGGATCTCAACGCGTCATCCATCGGTGCTTCGGATCCGCGCGGGCGAGGCAGGCCTCGCCCCCACCTTAAGTCGAAAGACATTGTGGAGACATTTCCGTTTACGGCTGGTCTCTCCCGCTACGTCCACATGCGGCAGATCACCTTCATGCCGAAGACTCGAGCATGAAGGATGCGCGTTCTGTTCGACAACGGACAAGGCCACTCCTCCGGCCCGTACCGGCGTGATCCCGACCAAGGGTGAATCGCCCTCTTACGAATAGATACAATCGCCCCGATTGAAAGAGATTCAGTTCCTTGGCTCGTCGCGACAGGATTTGCTGCTGTTTCCGGCCGCCGCTCGGTCCAGGGCGGGACATGAACTGTATCTCGTCCAGCTGGGCGAGGAGCAGAGTGACTTCAAGCCCATGCCCGCCGTAGGACGCGGGAACCTTCGAGATCAGAATCCGCGAGCATGCTGGCGCATTTCGCGTCCTTTATGTCGCGAAGTTCGGCTCGTACGTGTACGTCCTTCACGCATTCCAGAAGAAGACGCAAAAGACCGCCCAGCAGGCGTTGCGAGTTGCGGCGCAGCGCTACGGGTTGATTGAGGATAAGTGACCATGGCTAGACAGAATGTCTTTCTCGACCTCGGATTCCCCAAACACGAAGCGGCGGTGATGCTCATGCGCTGTGACCTTGCCCAGGAAATTCGGCAGTGGCTGAAGAAGCGGCGTCTCAGCCAGGCCGAAGGAGCACAACTCCTTAGGATCAGCGCGCCGCGACTTAATGAGGTGGTGAAGAACCGCGTTGAGAAAGTGTCGGTCGACTATCTGCTGGGTCTGTGCGCCAAGGCGGGGATTCCGGTATCGGTGAAGCTCGCGGCCTAGTCCTAGTTGAGCCCGGTACGTGCCGACCTTCTCGGGCGAGAGCATCAGCGTACCGGCCAGGGTGTCGAGGCGAGCCCAGCGCACGCCGCTGCGATAGCCCTGAAACTCGGGGGTATGTCCACTCCTGCCCAAGAGCCATCGGGCTTCGACGTCTCCCGTGGAAATCCCCCTCGCGGGAGGCGTGAGGTCAAGACACGCGCGGATGTTCCGTCCACCACCGGGGGCCGGGGTGGGTCTCCCAAGGGCGCAGATCGGGGCTCACCACGTCGATGAGTCCGCCGGAGATCCCGTCCCAGACCTCCCGGAGTTTCTCGCGGGACCAGGAATACTGGATCCCCCACCCGTTCTCCAGATCCTTTGCGCGCTGGCGCGTGAGGTACTCCTGATGCCGCCGATGGGTGCGCTCAAAGCCCAGGTAGCGGAAGTGGAGAAGGATCAGTTCATCACGGGGAGGGAGGACCACGCGCCCCAGCGGCTGCGCGGTGTGGCGGCCGAGCCCGTAGTTCGTCGCCTCGATGGCGTCGGGCGAGAAGATGTTCATCTTGGAGTAATGCGTCGTGGGCTGCCCGCGAACAACCCTCTCCGAAAGGCGAACGCCCGCTTGCGGGAACTCCTCGGCGAGCATGCGGTAGCCAAGCGAGGGAATTGCGGTGACGCCCTTGTCGAGGCAACCGGCCAGGTAGGAGGCGAGATTCGGGTGGTAGAGATGCTCGTCGACGTCGGTCACGATGACCCAGTCTGCGGCCCCGCGGCTCTCCTTCCAGCAGTGTTCCTGCAACGCCTGACCCGAACGAACCCTGGAGTCGGGATCGGCGTACGGCGGCATCGAACGCAGGTCAACTCTGGGATGAGCGCGCAGCAACTCCAGAGAATCGTCGGTTGACCCGTCATCGAACACCACATAGCGCTCGACGATGTCGTCGTAGTGCCGGAAGAAAAAGCCGAGCATGGCTCCGTCGTTCCAGCAACGCGTGTAGAGATGGATCTTCAAGCAGTCATCCCTGGCACGGCTGCGATATTATCGTGGGCTTCTCCACCCTCTCGAACCCCGGCATCGTCACATGAGCACCAAAGATCCCCAGACCGTCAAGGCGGGCGGCACCCGCGCGGTGGCGCCGCGCATTGCCGGCGTCCTGGTACGGGAACTCGGAAACGTCCTCACCCGCAGCGGCTACATGTCCGAGGTTTTCCGCACCGATTGGACCGAGGTGGGCATCACGGTGCGCCAGGTCAACTGGGTATTGATGGACCCGGGGGCGGTGACCGACTGGCATTTTCACCTGAGGCAGACCGATCACCTCGTGGGGGTGGGTGGTCACCTCCGGCTCGCCCTCTTTGATGGCCGGGAGGGTTCTTCCACAAGGGGTGCGAGCGAAGTCATCCACCTCGGTGAAATCCGACCGGTGATGGTGGTGGTCCCGCCCGGGGTGTGGCACGCCCTGCGCAACCTGAGCGGGGCTCACGCCGGATATCTCAACATGACCAGCGAGCTTTATGCCCACGAGTCTCCGGACAACTGGCGAAGCGCGCCCGGCTCCGCCGACGTGCCGGATATCCTCTGAGCGGAGCCCCCACGGCGTCAGACTTCGGAAGCGGCTTTCGTCTCACGCTACTGACGAACGACCCCGCCCTCGCGGAGCGTGCGGACGGCTGGGGAGTAAACCGCGTCGGGCTCGATCTCGAACGACTGGGAAAACCCAAGCGGCAACTCGGTGAGGGCCTCCGGCTCTCGGGTCACCGTCCGGACGAACTTCCGGCGGTGTCCGCGGCTCTGCGCCGCGCGGTGTCCTTTGTGCGGATCAACCCGATACATCAGGAAACCGGCGCCGAAGTCGAAACCGTTCTCGCGGGCGGCGCGCGCGTGATCATGTTGCCCTACTTTCGAACCCCTCAGGAGGTCGAAACATTCGTTCGCTGTGTCGACTCTCGGGCGCAGGTGACGATCCTGCTGGAAACCGGGTCCGCCCTCGCGCGGGTCCGGGAAGTCCTGGCGGTTGCCGGCATCGACGAAGTGATGGCGGGGTTGAACGATCTGCGCATCGAGCTACGCGTGGGCAACGTGTTCGAAGTGCTGGCGTCGCCGCTGCTCGACTGCCTGGCCGGGGAGACCCACAAACGCGGCCTGCAGTTCTCGGTGGGAGGCATCGCACGACTGGACGACACCACGCTCCCGGTTCCCGCGGACCTCGTCCTCGCCCAGTACCCGAGGCTCGGCGCAACCGGGGCCTGGCTCTCGCGGTCCTTCCTGCACGCCCCAACGGCCACGAGCGACCCCGGGGCCGCGATCCGGTCGATCCGGAGGCGCCTGTCGGAGTGGGACGCCGTCTCACCAGAGGCCAGGGAGGCGGCCCGTGACTGCCTCGCGGCAAGAGCTCGGGAGGTTGATCGCGGAAACAATCCTCAGTCCGCCCTCTCGCTTTGGGCTGCGCGATGAACCTCGCATCAGGCGCGGCTCAGCGCGGCTCTTCCGGTACACCTCGCCCCAGGCTCTGAGCGTCTCGATGACGGGAATAGTGGTCCGGCCAAGCTCGGTGATCTCGTAGTCCACGCGCGGCGGCACCACGGGGTAGACGGTCCCCTGTGATGAGTCCCGCCTTCTCGAGCTCGCGGAGTTGCTCGGTGAGCATTTTGTGGGTGACCCGCTTCAGGTCGCGTTTCAGTTCGTTATAGCGCCACACCCGGTCCTTGAGTCGTCGTGTCCACGGGAAGGCTGCGCAGGACTTGAAAGGTGTGCTCGAAGTCGGCCCAGAATGCCCGGATAGTTTTCCGGTTCGACCCGCGAGACGAAGCCCGGGGGCAAGTCGACGCTGCACGCGCTCACGACATTCAGCACCCGCGTGCCCTCGTGAACCGGAACGACCACGTGGTGCAGCCCCGCGCGTGCCCGCTCGTGATGTGCGCGGTGAGCCGAATCGGTCCGAGGCTGATCGTGGCTCCATCCGCGAACCGGTGATCGATTCGTGGCGGCGTGTAGCTGCTGATCCCGACCCACACGAACGCCCTGATGGGTAGAAGCGTGGCGTACGCGCGCTGGTCCCCGCCGGCGACCATGACCGCGGCGCTGTTCGAACTGGCCCACAGTTCCGCGCCCGACGCTTTCTGCAAGTCCGCCAGCCCTCCCGCGTGATCGAAGAGGGGCTCGGAGTTGAGAAGGATCTTCACGTCTCGTATCTCGAAGCCGAGCCTGGCGATGCTCGCCATGATCAGCTGAGGGGTTCCGGGAAGGCCGCCATCGATCAGGACGTGGCCCTCGGGCCCGGTCAGCAGAACCGCGGCGGTGTCGGAAGCGCCGACGTAGTAGAAATTGGAGGCGATGCGGAAGGGTTCGGCGCGAAACGCAGGTGAGGTGCCAAGCTCCGCCTCAGCGGCGGCGACGCCGGTTTGTTTTCGCGCCGTTAACCCGTCATTCACCCGGTCTTTCCCGAACGCCGGAAGGGCCAGCCTCGTTATTACCAGGGAATGAATATGATGATTACAACACTGTCGATCCTGGTTGGCGCGGGGGTTGCCCTCGCGATGTCTCGCCGGCGCATCGGGGTCGTGCCCACGGCGATCGCATCAATTTTGAGCCTGATGGCGACCCTGCTCGTCCTCGGCTCGGTCCGCGCCGTGCCCGCCGGGCACGTGGCGGTGGTCGATTTGTTCGGTTCGGTGTCCCCTCAGGCCCTGCCGGCCGGGCTGCACTTCGTCAACCCCCTTGCGCGCACCGTGCCGATGTCGGTCATGACCCTTGAGAACAAGGAAGTGGTCGAGGCTCCCACGCGTGAGGGGCTGACGGTTGGGGTCGAAATCTCGGTTCTGTTTCACCTTGACGAAGCGCGTGCGAGCGCCGTCTATCGTGAGGTCGGTCCGCGATGGATCGAAGTGCTTCTCGTGCCTCAGTTCCGCTCGGTGGTTCGTGGAGTCTCGGCGTCGTACGATGCGAAGACGCTTTACACCTCGGGTCGCGAGGAGGTGGCCGACCGAATCGCGGGCGAACTGGCCCCGTTGCTTCTCGGCCGCGGAGTGATCATCGAGGCCACGCCGCTTCGCAAGCTGACCCTGCCCGCGGGTCTCCAGGCGTCGATCGAGCAGAAGCTCCAGGCCGAGCAGGAGTCGCAGAGGATGCAGTTCGTGCTCTCCCGCGAGAAGCAGGAAGCCGATCGCAAGCGCATCGAAGCCGACGGCATCGCCGCCGCGCAGCGGATCATCGGGCAGGGGCTGACTGAGCACTTGCTGCGGTTCCGGGGCATCGAAGCCACGCTGAAACTCGCCGAGTCGCCCAACGCCAAGGTGGTGGTCGTCGGGGGCAAGGATGGTCTTCCCCTCATCCTCGGCGATCGTTAGCCAGCTTCATCTGAAAAAGAGGGGGCCCCCGAAAGGGCCCCCTGGGACGACCTTACGGTACGGGCTGCTCTAGAACTCGAACCGAAGGCCGAGCTGGAACAGACGCTGCTCGCCGGCCTGGAAGTC
>CAZFQH010000113.1:0-10408 GCA_964520805.1 uncultured Acidobacteriota bacterium
ACCGTCGATCACTCCTGGGTTCTCGAACAAGTGGGCCTGGGGGTGTTGACGCCGGATCAGGCGAGGTCCCATCCCCTCCGCAACGTGGTGACCCGCGCCATCGGTGCCGCACCCGAGTTGAACGTCGACGTCACCGCTCACCGCATGGAGGTGGGGGATGTCCTTCTCCTGTGTTCGGATGGGCTGTCCGGCATGGTTCTGGACGGCGACCTCGAGAGAATCGTGGCAGTGAACCCCGATCCCAAGGAGGCGGGCACCACCCTGGTGGCCGAGGCCAATGCGCACGGGGGCGAAGACAACATCACGGTCCTCATCGTGAAACGCGAAGAGTGAGGACGGAGGCCAGGTCCTCCAAAGTGCGATGGCCGTGAGCCCCGCCGCCAGCCACGCCGCGGGCCCCCGCGCGGGGACCGAGTACCGCATCGGTCGCTACCGTGTCCGCGCCCGGTTGGGCAAGGGCGGCATGGGTGTGGTCTATCTCGGCCGGGACCAGGCGCTCGACCGCGACGTGGCGGTCAAAACCCTGCGGGTCGACGGGTCGCAGGATGACGAGAGCCGCGGTCGCTTTGAAATCGAGGCCAAGGCTGCGGCCCGCCTCCAGCATCCGAACATCGTCACCGTCTTCGAACTCGGGGAGGATCGGGGCCTGCCCTTTATCGCGATGGAGCTTCTGGGAGGACAGGACCTCGAAACCCTCTTACGATCCGGCGAGAAGCTGTCGACCGCCGAGCGACTGGACATCGTGATCCAGACCCTTCGCGGCCTCGATTTCGCGCACGCTCACCACATCGTCCATCGGGACATCAAACCATCCAATATCCGCGTTCTGGACGACGGCGGCGCGAAGATCCTGGATTTCGGCATCGCCAAAGTGGAAAGCACTTCGGTCACGCGGGCGGGGATGATGGTGGGTACTCCCTACTACATGAGTCCCGAGCACATTAGGGGCGGCGTGCTCGACGGCCGCACGGACGTGTTCGCGGTCGGAGTGATCCTGCACGAACTGTTCGCACGAAAGCGGCCCTTCGCCGGCGAGGATCCGACGCGCGTTCTTTACCGCATCGTGAACGAACCCCATCCCCGACTGGGAGCGGATGTTGCGGGTCCCCTCACCCCGGACGTGCAGGCGGTGATCGACAAGGCGCTTGAGAAAGACGCCGACGATCGATACAACTCGGCGGCCCTCATGGCCGATGCGCTCTCCCGCGTGCGGGAACGATGCCCGGCCCCTCTCCTCGACCCGAAAGACGCGGCGGTGCTGTCGCAGGCGCGGAAACACCTCAGCACCCACCAGGGCGAGCCCGCCTTGCTCCAGACCGTGGAGACCATCGCGCGCGCTCATCCAGACTCCACGGAAGCTCAGCGGCTGGTACGCCTGCTCAGGCGCAGACCAAACGATCCCCAAGCAGGGCCCGAAACCGCGTCGTTTCCGGAACTCGACGCGACCTTCAGCAAAGCCGCGTCCCAAGCGGACGAGACCGTGATCTCCGGGCGGACCGTGAGTGGCCGGGCCGAAACCCTCATGAAGGGCGAGCGACCACCGGCCCCCTCCGCGGCCCCGGCTCCTCTCCATTCAAACGCGGTTCTGTATGGAGCGATTGGGGTCGTGGTCCTCGCGATCGGGGTCGCGGGAATCACCTATCTGACCCGCAGTTCGGAGCCGCAGCTCACGAGACCTTCCGCGGTGGAGCCAAGGCGCCCCGAGATCCCGAACGCAAGCACGGAGACCACCGCAACGCCGATGGCTCCGGGTCCACGGCCCGACACGCCCGCACCCACGAAAACCGCGGCTGGGGACGTCGCGCGGACCATGATCGAGATCAAATCTCAGCCGCCAGGCGCCAGGGTCCGCATCAATCGCAAGATCCTCGGAACGACGCCGCTGCGGACCGAGGTAGCGACCAACTCGCGTTTCTCGGTCACCCTGTCGCTCGACGGTTACCAGTCGCGCGAGGTACGGGTCAATGTACCGATTCCCCCAACCATCGAGGCGACGCTCACCCCCGATGGTCCGCCCGCGAGTCTGGTAGTGGAGAGCGGCTATCCGGTCACCGTGTCGGTGTCCGGACGCGTCCTCGCCACGGAGAAGCCGGGAGTGAAGGCCACCTTGCCTGCGGGGGATCACGAAGTTCTGATCGAAGCCCCGTCGCTCTTTCTCAAGCACCGCGAGTCGGTCAAACTGGCGGCAGGGGGCACGGTGACGATCAGAGCGCCCGCCACCGGAAAACTGGGCGTTCGGGCCTCGCCGGACAACTGCCGTATCTTCATCAATGGCGTGTTCGTAGACTTTCCGCCCATTCTCGACCGCGCCATCGCGGCGGGGAATCACGTCGTTTCGTTCGAATGGCCGGACGGGACGCGAAGTGAAGAGAAAATTCAGGTTCAACCGGGGCGGCCTTCGTACGTGATGGGGAGAAAGCCGTGAATCTTTCGCGAATGAGGCTAGCCGCCGCCGGGTGCCTGGTGCTTTCGGGCGGCCTCGCCCTCGCCCAGCCGCGGCCCGACGACCAGGCCCGCCGCCTGCTTGAGGACGGTCGCGCCGACCTCGCAGCCGGACGCGCGCGGCAGGGACTCGACGCTCTCGAAACCATTGTGTCGGGTTTTCCCAACTCGCCCTACGCGGATGACGCGTTGCTCGCGATCGGTCAGTACGCCGAAGAGGTTGAGAAAAACCTCCAGAAGGCCCGGGAGGTCTACGACCAGATCGCGAAGAAATATCCGCAAGGCGATGCGGCGCCGGGGGCTTACCTGCAAATGGGGCGGATCGCGTTTGCGACTTCGGCCTCCCAAGAAGCCCTCGATGACGCCATGGCCTACTTCCAGCGGGTGATCCGCCTGTATCCCGACAGCCGCTTCGTTCCTCACGCCCTTGTGGCCTCGGCGCAGGTCCTTCGGCGGGCCGGACGCCACGACGCCGCGATCGATGCCGCGCGCCGCGCCGTCCTCGATCACGCGGGCAGCGACATCGCCCCCGAAGCCCAATTCGAACTCGCCATGGCCCTCGTCACCGCGGGCGACATCCCGAGCGGCATCGAAGAGTTCCAGGCCGTGCGCACTTTCCATCCTGCCTCCCCCGCGGCCGAACGCGCCCTCTACGCCACGACCGCGCTCTATCGGATCTATGGTGCCGAGAAGCCACTCTTCCGAAAGGATGCCACTTTTGCACTTGTGGCGGGCGAGGTTCTGAAGGATGTTCGGTCGCTGGCCATGACGCCCGACGGAACCACATGGATCGCCTCGAACAAGACCAAGTCCGCGGTTTCGTTCGGGCGGGATTTGAAGATGGGCTCGTCGCTTTCCGGGGAGGACCCGCAGACCCTGGCGGTATCCCCTGCGGGCGAGATCGTCCTCGCTTCCAAACTCGCGGTGAAGATTGGCGCCACCTCCGTCTTCTCGTTTGCGGTTCCCACCGACAAGCCCGGCGAGATGGAAAACCTCGACCGGCTCGGGGCGGCCACGGTCCTCGTCTCGGGTGATGTTCTGGTTTCGGACCTCAAACGCAAACGTGTCCTTCGCTTCAAGGGTTCGGCCTTCATCGCGGTCTTCTCCGATCGCGCGGAACGCGAGGTGGTCAAACTCCTCACCACCCCGCGCGGGGACGTGGCCATGCTGCGCAAGGACGACAAATCCGTCGAGATCTTCGACAGCGGCGGGCGCCTGATCCGCAAGATCGGCCCCCGCGGCGCGGGTTTTGAATGGAAGAAGCCGGTGGACATCGCGATCGACGCCTTCTCCCATCTGTACGTCGCCGACGAGGATCAGGGGATCTTCATGTTCTCGCCCGCAGGCGAACTGATGATCGTGTTCGGCGCGCCGGACCTGCGAAAGAGTCGGGCCATCGCCATCGACCTGACCGGGGCGCCCCTGGTGTATGACGATCGCACCGAGACGATCGTGAGGTTCAAATGAAGGCGTCGCTTCTGCTCGTTTTCCTGCTCCTGGCGGGCGGTCCGGGGCTCGCCGGCGCACAACCCGAGGCGGAGCTGGCGGCGCTACGCGCCACCCTGGATCAGGCCATCAGCGAGTTCGACGGACCTCGGCAGGGCCAATCGCTTGTTCGGTTCGACGAGATCATCACCCGCCTGGAAGCCACCAGACGTCAGAGCCCCCTTTCCGATGCGGGCGTTTCCCTTCTCGTTTCCGCCTACGAGTACCGCGCTCGCGTTCACTTCAACCAGGGAAACACCGACCGGGCGGGCGACAGCTTCCGCGACCTCATCGCCTTGCGGCCCTCGCACAACCTCGATCAGAACTCCATCTCTCCGAAGGTCATCGACTACTTCAAGAGCGTCAAAGCGAAAATGGTCGGCTTCGTCACGGTTCAATCCGTACCCCAGGGAGCGGCCGTCGCCCTGAACGGCTTGGCGCTTTCAATTACCGATTTCTTTCCGCTCGAAGTGGTGGCGGGCGACTACAGCCTCGCCATTTCCAAGAGCGGGTACCGCGAGGAGACCAGTGCGGTGACCGTGGTGGCGGGAGAGACCCTTAGTCTCCAGTTCGATCTCGTGCGCACTTCCGCCACCGGTTTTGTGATCACCGAACCCGTCGATGTGGAGGTTCTCATCGACGGGGTCAGTAAGGGTGTGACCGGCGGCGTCCTCGATCCTTCGCTGGCCGCGGTGGCGGCGGCCCGTGGTCTCGATCCCGCACGGTCGTCCAATCGGCTGGAAATCCCCGACCTGCCCGCGGGCGCCCACACCATCGAGTTCAGAAAGCCCTGCCACGTCAGCATAAAACTCGGGCTCGACATCCCGGAGCCTCAGGACTACGACATTCCCCCCATCAAGCTGGAGCCGTCGATCGGCACCCTGGCTCTCACCTCCGACCCTCCCGGGGGTCAGATCTTCATCGATGGCGAGTCCCAGGGTGTAGCCCCCAAGACGCTCCGGACGGTTTGCGCGGGGGTGCGCCGGGTCGAAGTGCGGCATGCCGCGGGGCGCTTCGTCCAGGACGTCGACCTCTTGCCGCGGGCCATCGTTGAGATCGCGGCGCAAATCCGTCCGACCCTTGCGTACCTGGGAGTCATCGCGGATGGTCCAGCGGGCGAGCGGAGTCTCGCGGGCATGGATGCCAGGCTCGCTCGCGTGGCTGCGGCCACAATCCGCGCGATGAACTTCGTCAAAGCCGACCAGGCGGTGGTGGACAAGACTTTGGCGGCCGAGCGTCTGAAGCTCGCGGACCTGCTGCCGCCCCGCAAGCCCGATCCGGCGCTGGTCCGGCGCGTGTTCGAAAAACTCGCGAACACTCTCGAGGTTCAGGGCTTCCTGATCGGGCGAATCCCCGAGGAACAGCTTCTGCGGTCGGCTGACCTGCACATCCTGGCTGCGGGGAGCGTGGCCCCGGACACCGTGCCTGTGGTCATCGAGGATGAAGCATCCTACATCCGGGTGTTTTCCACCTTCGAGAAGAAGTCAGCTCTGTTCGCCCCCTGGTCGGGTCTGGTCACCGTCGACACTCTCCTTCATGAGGGCCCGGTGGTCGTGCGCGTCGTCCCCGGTTCCCCCGCGGACAAGGCGGCCTTCGTGAAAGGTCACGTGATCACCGCGGCGGGAGGGCAGCCGATTACCAAAACTTCCGAACTGCTGGCCGCGGTGGCCAGCACCGGCACCGCCGGCCGCCTTGCCATCACCACACTTTCGGCCGAAGGGCCGAAGACCGTGGAGCTCACAATGGAGGCCGCGCCCCGCGAGATCACCACGACGTTTGGATCCGGGGTCGCGAACAAGGTCAGCATGGACCTGCGTCAGACCATCGAAGGCTATCCGGGCTCCCGAAATGCCGCGTTCGCGCGACTCAATCTCGGCCTTATCTTCCTCGCCCAGAAAGACTACTCAGGCGCCCATGACGCCTTCGTCAAGGCCAAGAACGAGCTCCCCGCCGCTCCTGGGCTGTCTCGAGGCACCGCGGCGTTTTATGCGGGGGTGGCCCTTGAACACCTTGGGTATTCCAAAGAGGCGATTGACGAGTACAACCAGGCGGCCCAGGACACTGGAGCGACCCTGCGCTCCGCCGACGGCCCCTTGGTTCAGGACATCGCAAAGCGTCGGGTGGCCGCCCTATCGGGCGCGCGCTGAGCGACTCTGCCACGTTCACACCCTGAGGAGCATTCAAGTCCATGGCCCGTCTCATCTGGAAGAAGACCGATTCCGCGACGGACGACGTGGTGTTTGAACTCGGAGAAGTCCCCGCCATCGTGGGCCGCGATCCCAAGTGCGACATCTTCATGGACACCCCCCTTCTCTCGCGCGAACACGCGCGTATCGAGCCGAACGAGGGAGGCCATGTAGTGAAGGACCTCGACTCCACCAACTTCACCAAGGTGAACGGCGAGAGGGTGACGGAGAAGCCGTTGCAGCCGGGTGACCGCGTCCAGTTCTCCCGTGCGCTCTGCATCTACGAAGCCTGAGGGAGAGGTTCGTCGCGCCGAACCGGACATCCACGGTAGAATAGCCGCTTCGCGCAACGCGACCCTTTTTGGAGACTGAAGAGACCGATGATCGAACGGCACAAGGAAATCCGACGGCGACGGAAGCGTCGCGAGGAAGTTTTGAAGGCGCGCAAGATCGCGGCCATTGCCGCTTCGGTGAAAAAGGCCAAGAAGTAGTCCACCGGCCGCAAGCCAAGGCTGCGGCCAAAGACGTAACCCCTGACTTCCGAACTAAGAGCCAGCCCCCCAGACGGCGAGCAGCCTTCCCGGCTTCCCGCGTTCCTCGCCGCCTTCGAGGTACGTAACTTCCGCCTCATCTGGACCGGAGCGTTCCTCTCCAGCATCGGAACCTGGATCCAGGACGTGGCCCTCTCCTGGGTCATTCATACGGAATTCAAAAACCCCGCCTATCTCGGCTGGCGTCAGTTCGCGAGTGAACTGCCTCTGGTGGCTTTCATGCTGATCGGAGGCGTGCTCGCGGATCGCTTCAACAAGAAGTCGATCCTGCTGGCCTCGCAGATCGTCCAGCTTTCTCTGGCCCTGGTTCTGGCCGCCCTGTATTTCACCGGGAACCTCTCCATCTGGGCGGTGGTCGTGGTGGGCTTCCTGACCGGCCTCGCGCAATCTCAGTCGGCACCGACCTATCAGGCCTTCCTCACCAGCATCGTCCCCCGGGACGTGATCCCCCGCGCGGTGGCCATGAATTCGCTGCAGTTCAATCTCTCGCGCTCGATCGGCCCGCCCATCGCCGCCGCCCTTCTGGTGGCCCTTGGCGCCGCGTGGTGTTTCGTGATCAACGCCTTCTCCTTCGTGGCCATCCTGGTCGCTTTGGTGATGATCCGCATGCCCGCAATGATCACAAGTTCCCGGCCCGCTCAGGGAATGGCCAGCAGTCTCAACGAGGGCTTCGCCTATGTTCGGAAGTCGCCGGACATCGCGATGATCGTGGCCCTCGCGGGCGCGCTGTCGTTCTTCGTCTTCCCGCTGACCACGTTCCTGCCGGTCGTCGCGGACGAAGTTCTTGGCACGGGCGCCTCCGGGTATTCATTGCTGCTCACCGCCATCGGCCTCGGCGCGATCGTGGGTGCCATCGGAACCGCGCATCGCGGGAGGTTCGAAGGTCGCGGAAGGTTCGTCCTCCTGTGCTTCGTGGTCGGCCCGCTGCTGGCCGCCGGTGCCGTCCTTTGCGGGGACCAGTGGCTCGCCACCGCTCTGCTCTTCGGCTACGGCGTCGTGCAGGTCTCCGGCAGTTCGACCCTGAACGGTCTCGTCCAGGAACTGGCGCCCCAAGAGATGCGCGGCCGCATCGTTTCGCTTTTCGGTCTCACCTTTCGCGGGGGTGCGCCCCTTGGCGCCTTGCTCCTCGGCTATTCGATCGCCTGGTTCGGACCCGCGGTGGCCCTCTCTGTGAGCCTCCTCGGGATGTCGCTGCTCTGCGCCGCCCTCCTGTACCACTCGCCCCGCTTCCGCGCACTCTGACCGGCTCCTGCGAGCGTTTCGGATCGAGGCCCGCTGAGCGGCCAAGGTCCGGGGACGAGTTCAACCGCCGGTGCGAGGCCTACAATACGGCTATGGATGATTCCTGGGTCCGCTACGCCGAAGAGTTCACGTCGTCTGATGATGAGACCCTTCGGGCTCTCGCTCGCGAGTGCTACGCGAACTACTCTGATCACGTCCTCCTGCCCATCCGCGATGGTCGGATGATGGTGCGAAAGGAAAGGTGCTGACCGCACCGATGCGACTCCATGGGGCCATCGCATTCGGCCTGCTCTTCACGAGTTGCGGTGGAGCCGGAACCGCTAACTCCCCGCTCTCAAGCTCGGCAACGCCTGCCTCAACTCCGGCCCCTCCCAGTTCGCTCTGCGCGGTGGGTCAGGCCGCGGGCGGAGGGCCGATCACCGATCCCAATGGGCCATACTTTCACCGCGTGGTCCTCGCACGTTCCGCGGATGGCCTCGCCATCACGGACGCCCGAATGGTCATCGACCACGCATCGGTGCCGGACGCGGTCCGTCTCATCGACGGAACCCTGCGGCTGTACTACGTCAACGGCGAGAACGGAACGATAGGAATAGCGCGAGTGGATGGTGACGCCGTAAGCGTGATCGGACCGCTCTCCATGAACGGCGTTCGCGGGCCGGGAGCCATGGCTGATCCCGACGCGGTTCTGATGCCGGACGGTCGGGTTCGCCTGTACTACCTCAACAACTTCGCTTCTACGGGCGGGGCCGCCCGGGCCATGTGCTACGCGGACTCGAATGATGGTGAGAACTTCACGTTGGGTGGACTGGCCATGCAGTTCACGAATCCTGAGACCGTAACCGACCCCTCGGTGGTCCGGCTCTCGAACGGCGTCTGGCTGATGGCCGCCTCGCGCGGCAACTCCAGCCTCCTGGCAAGGTCCGCGGACGGGGCAACCTTCTCCAGCGAAACCGCGATCGGTCTGGGCGGGGTCCCCGAACTTGCGGCCGTCGACTCGGCACGCGTGCGAATTTACGTTTGCGGTGCGGGTATCACCGCACATGTCTCGATGGATGAAGGTCGCACCTGGACGCGAGAAGCCACGGTGGTGGCGCCCGGCACGTTCGGCGCGCGAACGCTGTGTGACCCGTCCTTCGTCGCAGGTGCTGGACGGTTCGTGTACAAGATTCAGCCCTAGCCTCGATCTGCTCTGTCGAAAAACACCGGTGAGCGCGGTGCGCCTTTTCTCCCCGAGGGCTGGCAAGCAATTATCATCCGGCCGATGAGCGACGATCGAAGGAGCGATGCGGAGGGCGATCCGAGGACGGGCCCCGTGCCGCTGCTGGAAGTCTCCGGGACCGCGGCGGATCACCTGTACCGTGAAGGCAGCGCCAAGGCCTCGTTCTGGGAGGTCATTTTCGGATCGGGACTTCGGGCCCAACGACGCGCTCGGGTCATAGCGCTCGACGACGGAACCCGAATGTTCGATATCCCACTGCTTGAACTCGAACGCGATTTGCTGAGCCGAGCTCAGGCCTGGCTGAACACGCGCGAGCCCAAGTCTCAAATCCGCGAGACCGCCACCCTCATTGCCGCCCAGGGGGTCCGAGTAAGGCTGATCGGCCTGCAGCCGTGTGGACAGGCCGCGGCCGCGTTCACCCTGCGATTCGACCCGAGGGCAGACGCGATGCTGCCGCCTCAAGCCGCCGAGGGTCTGCGTTTGTGGTTCGCCGCCGAAGGTTCGCGCATCGCCACGGAAGCCCTGGTTCCGTTCGGCTTCACCCCTCGTTCCATCTGACCATCGCGACACGGAGGACGTTCAATGGAGTTTTCACGAAGGGTAGAAATCACCAGGGTTGTACTGCCTGGAATCGCGTTTCTGGGGATCCTTGTGGCCATTTTTCTGCCCATGTTCAAAAAGGCCTCCGCGTCCAGCAATCAGGCCCCGGGTGAAGCCACGTCCTCTCCCTGGCGAGCGCTCAGCAGTCCGGTTGAGGTCGAGCTCCGCGGACTCGCCGTGATCAGCGCCAAAGTGGCGTGGGCCAGCGGCGCCAAGGGCGTCATTCTTCGTACGGTGGATGGAGAGACCTGGCAACAAATCGCCGTGCCCGGCGCCGAGGCGCTGGATTTCCGCGATATCGAGGCATGGGACGAGAAGACCGCGGTCGCCTTGAGCATCGGCCCTGGAGAGACCTCGGGCGTCCATAAGACCACCGATGGCGGCGTTACCTGGAAAAAGACCTTCGCCAACAAGGAGCCCACGGGTTTCTGGGACGCCATCGCGTTTCGCGACCGACACTCGGGATCTCTCTTTGGAGATCCGGTGCGGGGTCGCTTTCAGGTCTTCACGACGTCTGATGGCGGCGAATCCTGGGTTGCAACTCCCGACGCAGGCATGCCCGAAGCCCTCGAAAACGAGGGTGGTTTCGCGGCGAGCGGATCCTGCCTGGTGAGCGGTTCCGGTCAGCGCCTCTCGTTCGTCACCGGCGGGGCCGCCGAAGCGCGGGTATTCGTCTCGGT
>CAZFQH010000114.1:0-3995 GCA_964520805.1 uncultured Acidobacteriota bacterium
GAGCGGTGAGGACCCCTCGCCCGACTTCTTCTGGGAGTCGGCGACCCGGATCACCGAGCACGGGTGGGTTCTCGAGTCGGGTCTGGGCGAGACGTCAGCGTACTGGGCCTGGATCGCACCGACCGTCGCGCAGGACACGCGGGTTTGCGTCTACGACCGTGCCGGCTGGGGACGCAGCGACGAGGCGGCATCCCCCCAGGATGGAGTCGGTGTCGCGACGGATCTCCACACCCTGCTCGCTCACGTGCCCGGTCCGTTCGTCCTCGTCGGACATTCGTCTGGTGCGCAGTACGTCAGGATCTTCGCGGGACGCTATCCGTCGGAAGTCGCGGGCATGGTCCTGCTGGATCCGCAACCGGCTGAAGCTCTCACCCGACTGCCCGCTTTCCCCGGGTTCTATCGCGTCTTCCGAAGGGTTTCCGCGACGTTCCCGCCGCTCGCCCGGCTCGGTGTCGCTCGACTGGTCGCCCTCGCTGGCTCCGACGGCTTGCCGCCTCAAGCTCGGAACACGCGACGTGTCTATTCGTCCTCCGCTCGCACCGCTCGAAGTCTCCGCGATGAGTTCGCGCAATTGCCGACGGCTCTTGAGCAAGCCCACTCATTTCGGACTCTCGGCGAACTGCCGCTCATTCTGGTCACCGCGGTCCGGGACGCCCCGGCCGGGTGGCTCCCATTGCAGGACGAAATGGCGGCCTTGTCCACGAACAGCTTCCACGAGGTCGTGGCCAATGCGACGCACTCGTCGCTGATCGAGGACGAGCACGATGCCGGCGTATCAAGCCAGGCCATCCGATTGGTGGTTGAATCGGTACGCAGCGCCAGGCTGCTCGCCCGACCGTAGACGGTTTGCGAGATTCCTGAGACGAAAGCGAGGCCGCGGTCAGCTGACCTTGTTCTCACCCTCGACGTAGCCGAAGTTCGCGAGGATGCCGCCATCGACGTAGATCACCTGGCCGTTGATGTAGTCGCCCGCCTTCGAGGCCAGCAGAAGGGCCGCTCCCACCAGGTCCTCGGGCTCGCCCCAGCGTCCCGCCGGTGTGCGGGTCATGACCAGATTGTTGAATGGATGTCCGTCGATCCGGATCGGCTCGGTCTGCGCGGTGGCGATGTACCCGGGCCCAATGCCGTTCACCTGAAGGTTGTACTTGGCCCATTCACAGCACATGTTCTGGGTGAGCAGTTTCAGCCCGCCCTTGGCGGAGGCATAGGCGCTGACGTTCTGGCGTCCATACACGCTCATCATCGAGCACATGTTGATGATCTTCCCGGAGCGTTGCTCGATCATCTTGCGCGCCACCCGCCTTGAGACGATGAAAGGCGCCACCAGGTCGACCTCGATCACCAAACGGTAGTCCTCGACCTTCATGTCGAGAATCGGGACGCGTTTGATGATGCCGGCGTTGTTCACGAGGATGTCGATCGGACCGACCGCTTCTTCAACCTTGCTGATGCCGCGGTCGACGTCGGCTTCGCTGGTGACGTCGAAGTTCAGGGTGTAAGCCTCGATTCCCCGGGCGGCGTACTCCTTGCGGCAGGCGTCGAGCTTCTCGTCCGAGATGTCGTTGACGCAGATCTTGGCCCCCGCCCGGGCGAAGCCCGTGGCAAGCGCCATCCCGATTCCGTGGGTGGCCCCAGTGACAAGCGCCACCTTGCCGGTGAGATCAAAGAGTGCGGTCGACATTAAGGGGGACTCCTTCGTAGGTTGCCTTGAGTAGCGCTCCTACTTTATCCCGCAGCGCAAAGGGCCTTGCCGGCACTTCGGGCTTCCCCTCAGCCTCAAGCTTGGCTAAAGGTTAGCCGAGTCCTCGCCGCGGCCCGTTGTCCTAGCCCCGCTCCTGGCCATCGGGATATCAACCGCCTTTGGCATATCAGCGCTCCTGCTCTGTGCGGTTCCGGTCTATCTGGTCGTCGCGTTCAGCCTGCCAGAGCTTTCGCCAAGCCCGCC
Source organism: uncultured Acidobacteriota bacterium (assembly GCA_964520805.1). Lineage (GTDB taxonomy): Bacteria > Acidobacteriota > Vicinamibacteria > Fen-336 > JAGNNV01 > JAGNNV01. The sequence continues at coordinate 1,946 of CAZFQH010000114.1, forward strand.
TCCCGCCTGAAGCAGAGCCAGAGGATCGCTGCAAGTGTCGTCGCCGAAACGGCCAGAGCCAGGCCAAGCCAAGGTCGAGGCGTGCAGTCGGCCCACAACGGCTTGGAAGAAACCAACGGTCCCTGAGTCCAACGAAGGATTCGGTCGAGCGCGACGCCTGGTCCTTGGCTTGCGGTCGCTTCGACCGCATTTCCGAACGGACATCCCTCAGCGACCGTTGGATACCGGTGGCTTTGGGCCAGGGACCGACAAGAAACCCGTGAAATCGAGTTCTCGCCAATCGCCTATCATCGCGACACAACGGTTCAACCGGTTGAACATCTTTGGAGGATTCGACGTGCGACAGAAAACATTCGTCCTGACGGGCCTGCTGATCATCACGAGTTCGGCGCACGGGTTCGCTCAGCCTGCCGATACCGCGCGCTATCTGACGCCTCCCAAGGCAGTGATCGACGCCTTCGATGCGGCACCCCTGCCCCAGGTCATCCTGAGTCCGACCAAGCAGGTCCTGGCGCTGACCTACCGCAAGGCCTATCCGAGCATCGTCGAACTCTCCCAGCCGATGCTGCGCCTCGCCGGATCGCGCGTCAACCCCCGGAACAACGGCCCTCATCGTGCGGGCCAGATCCACGCGATCAGCCTCAAGAACATCGAAGGGGGAGCCGAGGTCAAAGTCGTGACCCCACCGCAAGCGAGCATCACGAATGTGCAGTTTTCGCCTGATGGCTCGCACCTGTCGTTTCTGAACCGCAAAGCCGACCGGATCGAATTGTGGGTGGCCAATACCGCAACCGGACGGACCAAACTGGTGAGCGGATTGGATCGATTGAACGCCACCACGGGTGACCCCTGCGAGTGGCTCCGGGACAACGTGACCATGACCTGCGAACTGGTTCCGCCCGGCCGGGGCCCAGCACCCGTGGAACCTCAGGTCCCCCTCGGGCCGAACGTTCAGGAGACGAGCGGAAAAGCCTCACCCGCCGCCACTTACGAGGACATGCTCAAGACCGCCCACGACGACGCTTTGTTCGAGTATTACTTCACCAGCCAGTTCGCCACTTTCAACGTCGTCTCCGGGGCCCGGACGCTCATCGGGCGGCCCGCCATCTTCAGCAGCGTGACCGCTTCGCCGAGCGGCGAGTACTTCGTGGTGGCGAGGATCAAGCGACCGTTCTCGCACCTGATTCCCATGAACGGGTTCCCCCAGGACGTCGAAATCTGGAACCGTCGCGGCGAAGTCGCGCGCCAGATCGCGGACCTTCCCTCTCGTGAAGGCGTGACTCTGACCGGCGTGCAGACCGGCCCCCGGAGTTATCGCTGGCGTGGGGATCAGCCGGCCACCCTCCTGTGGGTCGAAGCGCTCGACGGCGGTGATCTTCGAAACAAGGTGGCTCTCCGGGACAAGGTGGTGTCGCTCACCGCACCTTTCAAGGATGCGCCCGCCGAGGTCGCGAGCACAGAGTGGCGGTATGCCAACATGTCGTTTACCGAGAAGGGCATCGGCCTTCTGAGCGAATCCGATCGCGCTTCGCGACGGGTGCGGACCTGGATTCTTGAGACGGGTGCTTCTCCGCGGAAACTTTGGGATCGGCGGCAGGATGCAGCGTACGAGAACCCGGGGACGCCGGTGGTGCGCCGCGATGCGGGCGGTGGGGGCGGATTCGGCGGCGGCTTTGGTGGCGCGGGCGCGATCATGCAGGTGGGCGATTCCATCTATCTCACGGGAGCGGGCTCTTCCCCTGAAGGCGACCGGCCCTTTATCGACCGCCTGAACCTGAAGACCCTGGCCACGGAAAGGCTCTTCCGAAGCGAGGTCAAGCCCTTCGAGACCGTGGTGGCGCCCATCGACGACAACGCCAATCTGCTGCTGACGCGCGTCGAGTCGCAGACCGATCCGCCCAACTACTTCATCCGCGATCTCAAGACGAACTCGAAGCGCGCGGCGACCGCGTTCCAGGATCCCCAGCCCCAGCTTCGCGGCGTCGCCCGACAGCTCGTGACGTATCAGCGGAAAGACGGGGTGCAACTCTCCGCGACGCTATACCTGCCC
>CAZFQH010000114.1:4005-10386 GCA_964520805.1 uncultured Acidobacteriota bacterium
CCCCCGGGCTACAAGCCGGGCGAGCGTCTGCCCGTGGTCATGTGGGCATACCCGCGGGAATTCGGCGATGCCGATTCGGCCGGCCAGATCACCGGCTCGGGCCATCGATTCACGACCATCAGCGGCGCCTCGCACCTCTTCCTTCTCATGTCGGGCTACGCCATCTTCGATGGCCCGGCCATGCCGATCGTGGGTTCGGGTGAAACCGCCAACGACCGCTATGTCGAGCAGTTGATCGCGAGCGCCGAAGCCGCCATCGACAAGGTGGTGGAGATGGGGGTGGGCGACCGTGACCGGATCGGAGTGGGCGGGCACAGTTACGGCGCCTTCATGACCGCGAACCTGCTCGCGAACTCGCGTCTCTTCCGCGCCGGCTTTGCCGAGAGCGGTGCTTACAACCGCTCGCTCACGCCCTTCGGCTTCCAGGCCGAGCGCCGTACCTTCTGGGAGGTGCCCGACGTGTACACCAAAATGTCACCGTTCTGGCATGCCGATAAGATCAAGGATCCGATCCTCCTGATGCACGGTGAAGTGGACGACAACTCGGGCACGTTCCCGATTCAATCCGATCGTCTCTATATGGCGCTCAAGGGGCACGGGGCGACGGTGCGGTATGTGACGCTTCCTTTTGAAGCGCACGGCTACGCCGCCCGCGAAACCCTGCTGCATGTGCTGGCCGAGCGGATCCATTGGTTCGACCAGCACGTGAAGAACGCCCCGAAGCGGACCCCGTAACCTTCGCCGCCTGGCCTCTAGGCCTTGAGACCGGGCGCGGAGCAAGAAGTGTTCCGTTTTCCCCTTGCGGCTCGCGACCGGTGCTTCGGTCCGGTAAGGCCGATCAGGGGCTGGATGTTTTCAGCCGCGAAACGTCGAGCAGGAGACCGACGATGACGAGGACGGCCTGCGTCAAGGCCGGGCCCACTCCAAGCGAGGTGCCCACGAAGACGAGCCGGAGCAAAACGATGGCCGCGTGCAGAAGACCGGCGACCATGATCGCCCACCACGCCCACTTCTCGCCGCGCTTGTACGGGCCGAAAACGATGGCCAGGAGCAACACCGCGAACGCCCCCGCGTAGGCGGCGGACGTCCCGCGAATGCCGCGCAACGCCTGGACGAGCTGCTCGTCGGTGCCGCCCACTTCCTTGATCGACGGCCCGCCGGCGCCGCCAATGGCGTAGTTGTTGAAGTAGGCCTGGCCCATGGAGACGAAGCTCATGAGCAAGAGCCCGATTCCGACGATCGCCAGGATCCCGATGCTGGCCTTACGCATGTTTTGTCTCCTTAATGTGGACTCGCAAGGATAACCCGGGCGCGGCTCTGCGCGGCCCGGCCCGGATCTGCCTTGACCGATAAGAGCGCCCTGGCCTTTGTCGAGCGCATACAATTCCAGCCAGGGGATATGGTCGACACAATCTCGACGGCACGGCGACACATCGATGATCAGCTCGAGGCGCTTCAAAGCCTTCTCACCGACGAGCCCGTCGATGTCGTGACCGAGCGATACCAGGCGTGGAAGGCTCGAGCGCGGGCGGCCCTGTTGGATCTGGTGGTCGAGTCGGTGGTGGGTCGCTTCGACCTGGCTCGAGGCCAGGCGGTTCGGCGAGAAGGGCACAGGCCGACGCCACCGGTCTACCTGGACGGCGCCGCCTCGCGTGCCTTCCTGGTGGCACTGAAGAAGGAGATCGAGGTCAATCCCGCGGCCGCGCTCCTTGTGCCGCCTTCAGAAGCGATACCCGATCCGATGGATGGCCTGGGCAAGATCATGGACCTTCTCGAACGCAGACTGCCCAAGACGTTCCGCGGCAGGCCTGAGACGGAAGGCGACCTGAGACGGGGCTTCGAGACACTTCTCGCCGGAGCGGATATAGCCTATGAACGCGAGGGCCCTACAATCCTCCACGCCTCCAGGACATATGTGCCGGACTTCACGTTTCCCCTCCTGCAGACGGCACTCGCTCTGAAGCTATGCGAACGGCCCGATCGCGAGCGGGGAATCGTTGCCGAGATCCACGACGAGATTCTGGCGTACCGTCCGCGCTACAGGGTCGTCTTCGGAGTTTGCGACCTCGGTTTCATTCGCGACCCGGAAGGATTCGTCAGAGCATTCGAGAAGCCCGACGGCGTCCTGGTACGGGTGATGAAGATCTCCTGAACCGGCGTGTCCGACCTTCGAAATCGACTGAACCGCGGCGATGGTCTTCGTCCGTCAGCACAAGGACGCCATCGGGGCTGCCGCGGAAGTCGGACAGCGGCCGGGATGGCGCTCGGGAAAAGCGTGCGCGATACCCGAGGTGAGCTGATGAGAAATGCCAGTTCTACGCACAGGAGGCTTAAGTCCGGCTTAAGAGTCGGCGGTAAGACTGCGCCCATGGGTCTGATCACGAGGACGGTGGTTTGGTGGGGCAGTTCGTCGTTCGCTGAGGAACGAGAGAAGATATCCGGAATGTTCGAGACGCGATTCCAAGTCCGTGTGCTGTCCTGCCTGCTCCTGGCCCTTTCCGCCTGCGGCGGCGACAGTAGTCCGGCAACCCCGACCACTCCCACGAGTTCGACGCCCACGACCCCAACGGCCTCGGAGCGGCCGAACATCATCGTGGCCATCGGAGATGACATCGGTCTCGATGCGAGCATCTGCCACAACGTATCGGTCGATCGTGGGAGGGCGCCCCGCCTTGCCTCTCTGTGCGCCAGCGGTGTGGTCTTCGACAACGTCTGGGCTGCTCCTCTGTGCTCTCCGACGCGAGCGTCGATGCTCACCGGACGTCACGGCTTCCGAACGACCGTGGGCACCGTGAACCGGCCGCTGCCGCTCACGGAACGTGGGCTCCCGAAGGCGCTCCTCGAAGGCAACCCCGCATACGCCACCGCGGCCATCGGCAAGTGGCACCTCGCGAACGCATCGAACGGCGGCAACAACCACCCGAGTCTGTTTGGCTTCCCTTACTACTCCGGCAGCCTCGGGGGGCAGGTCGAAAATTACCTGGACTGGACGCATGTCACAAACGGCGTGGCGGCCAAGGATACGAACTACGTGACCACCGTCCAGGCCAGCGAGGCGCGCGACTGGATCGCCACCCAGACAAAGCCGTGGATGCTCTGGCTCGCCTTCAATGCGGGCCATACCCCGTACCACATCCCACCCGCCGGCCTCACCACCTACACCGGGCTGACCCTCCCCATACCGCCGAGGCCGGTCAACCATTACCACGCCGCCATGGAGGCGATGGACAACGAGTTCGGACGGCTGCTCGACAGCCTCTCGCCCGCCGCGCGCGCGAAGACGTGGATCATCTACCTCATCGGCGACAACGGTACTCCGTCCGACGTCGCCCAGGTGCCGGTGACCGCCGGCCACGCCAAGGGTTCCCTCTACCAGGGCGGCATCGCGGTGCCGATGATGATCTCCGGCCCCGGCGTGGTGTCGCCGGGCCGGCGCGTGGGGGCGCTGGTGCACACCGTCGACATCTTCACGACCGTCCTCGAACTGGCCCAGGTCGAGATGGCGAAAGCGCTGCCTGCAGGGGGTAACACCGTGGACTCGGTGAGTCTGGTGCCGTACCTGAAGAACCCGGCGCAGGCTCCCCTGCGGCCGTGGGTCATGACCGAGGTCTTCGGTGACGACACCGCCAACGCGAAGCAAGGGAAGGCCATCCGTGACACCGAGTTCAAGCTGATCCGCTTCGACGACTCGACGACCGAGCTCTACGACTTGCGGATCGATCCATGGGAAAACACGAACCTCATGGCGGGCAGTCTCTCGTCCGAGGCCCGAACCCACCTGACGTCGCTGACCGCCGCCCTCGATACCCTCCTCGCTTCCAGGTGAGGCTGCTAGCCGCGACTGAATGCCCGCGACCACCCGCCGGTCAGGGCGAACCGGGGAAACGAGATCCATGGCTTGCCAGTCAATTCGCATGACCGCGGTGGTCGTGGTGGGCGAGGGGCCCGCCCCGGCCGCCCGCAGGCGCGTCCGGGTGCTCCCTCCGAGTGGCGACGCGCCAAAAAGCGATCCGTTCGATCATCTCGGGTCTGCTCGGCGTAGCCCAGGCGCTCGCTGAGGATCATCGACACGTCATGGACAGGCTCGACAGCCTGCAGCCTTCGCAGGTCTCATACTCATCGCCACAGCCCTTGGCCACCGGGATGGAGTGAGAATTCCGGGGCGGCAAAGCCCTGCACTTTGGCATCCCTCCATCCAGAAACCGACGCGCGCTCCCGCCAATCACCCACGTCGCTCTTTGGTGTGATTCCGAAGGGACGCGCGAAAGCGAGGAACGTTCAGCCCCTGACGCACTGCGGGGACAGCGGCCGGGATGGCCCTCGGGTAGAGTGCGCGCCATACCCGAGGTGAGTTTGATGAAAAATGCCAGTGTGTGGTTCGCCCGTTCCTTCGCCCTTCTGCTGGCGCTTCTGGGCCCGGGTGTCGGGGCTCAAGAGCGCACCGGTGCGGTTCGCGTTCAAGTGACTCCGAACCGCGGAGACTGGACCTATCAGACGGGTGCCGACGTTTTGTTCCGCGTGCAGGTCCTGCGCGACGGACACCCCGTTCCCAGCACTTCCGTCCGCTACGAACTTGGCCCCGAGATGCTGGCGGCCACGGAAAAGAGGACGGTGGTGGCGCCTCCGGAGGGATTGACCATCAAGGCTGCCGGACTGAAGGAGCCCGGATTCCTGCGTCTTGTCGCCTACGCCGAGGTTGATGGGAAGACGTACCGGGGGCTCGCAACCGCCGGGTTCGAGCCGCTGAAGATCCTCCCCACGATTGAAGACCCGAAGGATTTTGACGAGTTCTGGAGGACAGGCAAAGAGGCGCTGGCCAAGTTGCCGATCGACGCCCGCCTCACTCTGCTTCCCGAGTTGAGTACCGCGACCGTCAACGTCTATCACGTCAATCTGCAGAACATTGGAGCCGAGCTCATTGGCTCGAGCCGCCTGTACGGCATTCTTGCCGAGCCCAAGGCCGAAGGACGTTATCCAGCGCTGCTCAACGTCCCCGGCGCCGGCGTCCGGCCCTACCGCGGGGCGGTGGAACTGGCCGAGAAGGGCCTGATCACGTTTCAGATCGGCATTCACGGCCTGCCCGTCAATCTGGATACGGCGGTGTACGACGGTCTGCGCGCGGCTGGTCTTGCGGGTTACCCGGTCTTCAACCTCGACAATCGCGAACGCTACTTCTATCGCCGCGTCTACCTTGGCGCGGTTCGGGCCAACGACTTCCTCACCAGTCTGCCGAAATGGGACGGGAAGAATCTCGTGGTCTGGGGCGGTTCGCAGGGTGGGGCTCTGTCGATCGTCACCGCGGCGCTCGATGAGCGGGTGAAGGGCCTCGCCGCTGCGTACCCGGCGATCTCGGATACCACGGGCTATGCGTTTGGCCGCGCCGGCGGCTGGCCGCACATGTTCCGCTCAGACTCGAAGGAGAGCGGACACCGCTCGGCGGAGAAGTTGCGCACCATGCAGTACTACGATGTCGTCAACTTCGCGCGACGACTGCGGGTGCCGGGCCTCTACACCTGGGGCTTCAACGACGAGACCTGCCCGCCCACCAGCATGTTCTCGTCCTACAACGTCATCACGGCCCCCAAGAAACTCCTGCTCGCGCTGGAGACGGGTCACGCGCAAACGCCCGAGCAGACCGACAGGGTGGCGCAATGGCTGGAGACGTTCGCGAAGACCGGACAGGCCGGGTTTTGAGGAAGGCCTCGCGAAGGCAGGCCTTCCTCCGTTGATCGACGATCGATTCCGGCCTTTCTTCGCGCGCGCCGCGGCGCCTGCGGTCCGGGTGCTCGTGAAGCTGCAATACACGTAACCCTCTCGGGATTCGTGCTGGCGGTGCTGGCCGCCTTCTGCGTGGGCTTTGGCCTGTCTATCCCCGGCCTCGTGCTTTGGCTGGTTTCGAGGATGGCGGACGGGCTGGATGGCTTACTCGCACGCGCGACCAACCGTACGTCGGCGCTTGGCGGCTATCTCGATATCACCCTCGACATGGCGGCCTACAGCGTGATGATCCTGGGCTTCGCGGCGGCCCACTCCGGAGAGGGCCTCGTCTGGAGCGCGATTCTCGTCGGATACGTCCTGTGCATCACCACGACCCTGGCATTGTCGGCGGCCCTCGAGGGGCTGGATCGAGTGCACGCGGGCGATCCGGTCCTATCGCTTCACCCCGGGTCTCGCCGAGGCGGGGGAGACGTCTTTGAGCTACGCTCTTTTCGTTCTGTTCCCACAGTGGATCGGGCCGCTCGCCTGGATCTGGTGCGCGGCGACCTGGCTCACCGGAGTGCAGCGCACCGTTCTGGCCGTGCGTTTACTGCGGCCCTGAACCCGCTCAGCGAAGGCGCAGAGCCGGATCGCCGAGGAGGTTGTAGATGGAAAGCATCCACG
>CAZFQH010000115.1:0-10157 GCA_964520805.1 uncultured Acidobacteriota bacterium
ATCCAGGCTCAACGGCCTGGGGCCGTGCCCTCGCCCGAAGCCTATTTCGGCCACGCGATGGGCGCCGACCGCAAGCTCCAAGGATGGGACAGGCTGCACCAGTACTACCAGGTGCTCGCCAAGGCCTCGAACCGAATGAAACTCGTCGAGCTGGGCAAGTCGAGCGAGGGTCGGCCCTTTGTCGCCCTCTTCATTTCCTCTCCGGCGAACCTGGCGAAGCTTGACCAGTACCGCCAGATGAACGCCAAGCTCGCCGATCCCCGCGGCCTTCCCGAGCCCGAAATCAACAAGCTCGTATCCGAAGGCAAAGCGGTGACCATCCAGAGCTTCGCTCTCCACTCGAGCGAAGTTGCGGCCTCACAGACCGCGGCGGAGTTCGTTTACGACGCCCTCTCCCGAAATGACGAGGAGGCGATGCGCATGCTGGACAACGTCATCAGCATCGTCCTTCCCTCGATCAATCCCGACGGCACGCAGATGATCGCGGACTGGTACATGAAATACGTGGGAACCGAGCACGAGGCCGCGGGCCTGCCGTGGCTCTATCAGAAGTACGCGGGCCACGACAACAACCGTGACGGCTTCGCGCTCAACCTGGTCGAGTCGCAGCACATCGCGAAACTCATGTACCGGGACTGGCTGCCGCAGGCCTACATGGATCACCACCAGATGGGCAGCGGCAATGCGCGACTCTCGATTCCGCCGTACGCCGAGCCTATTCGTCCCGACGGAGATCCCCTGGTATGGCGGGAAATCACGTGGTTTGGGGCGGAGATGGGAACCAATCGCGAGGCCGCTGGGAAGACCGGAATCATCGGGGCGGCCATCTACTCCGGCTGGGGCCACATGGGCTTTCACTGGATCACGCCCTTCCACAACATCGCGGGAATGCTGGCCGAATCCGCGAGCGCCCGGCTCGCCACCCCGATGTTCATGCATCCCGATCAGCTCCGCGGCGGAACGCGCGGGCTGCCCGAGTACGCACCCCAGACCACGATGCCGAGCCTCTGGCCGGGGGGCTGGTGGCGGGTGCGCGACATCGTGGATCAGCAGAAGATCGTGGCCTGGTCGATCGTCGACCTCGCCGCCCGTAATCGCGAGAAGCTTCTTCGAAACATGTCTCTGAAGGGCGCGCGCCAGACCGAACGCGGCGAAAACGGACCGGTGAAGGCCTACGCCATTGCCATCGACCAGCATGACCCGTTGACGGTGAGGAAGCTCGCCAACATGCTTCTCGACTCTGGCGTCGAGGTCCAGCAGGCGAGAGCGCAGTTCGTGGCCGACGGGCGTGTCTACGGCCCGGGATCGTTCCTGGTGACCATGGCCCAACCGAAACAGGGCCTGGTGCGATGGATGCTCGGGCGAACCTTCTATCCGGATAACACCTACACCCGGGACCTGGAGAACAATCCGATCCGGCCGTACGACATGTCGACCGATACCTTCGGCGAGTTCATGGGCGTACGGAACGATCCCGTGGGGCAGAAGATCTCAGCCGACCTCGTCAAGCTGACGGACAAGGTTCCACTCGTTGGGGTCGCGGCGGCGAGCGCACCCCACGGATACGTGCTGGATGGCCGGCTCAACGACAGCTTTCGCGCGGTCAACCTGCTACTGGACAAGGGCGTCGCAGTTCGCAGGGCCAGCGCGCCAAGCTCTGATGGCACCGTCAAGACCGGTGACTTCCTCGTCGCCAGAGGTGACGTCGCTGCAATCGCGAAGGAAACCGGCGTCGACTTCGTCGGTCTCAAGTCGGCGGTGACTGAAGACGTCTACGACATGCGCAAGCCGCGCGTCGCCATGCTCCAGCGGTACGGGGGCGGGAACATGGAAGAGGGCTGGACGCGCCTGCTCTTTGAGAAGTTCGCGGTGACTTCGAAGCCCCTGATGGACGCTGAGATCAAGGCCGGCGGCCTCGAAAGCAACTACGACGTGATCGTTCTACCTTCGGATTCCGTGGCGGCGATGACGGGCGATCGCCCTCCCGCGACCGCAGGCGGGCGTGGCGGAGGTGGGTTCGGCCCCGGCGGACCGGACAACACACCGCCCGAGTTCAAGAGCGGATTCGGCGCCGAAGGCGTGAAAGCCCTCCAGACCTTCGTGCAGAAGGGCGGAACGCTGGTGGCCTTCGCCGAAGCCGGCGACCTCCCGATTTCCAAGTTCAGCCTGCCGGTGCGCAACATTGTCGCGGGACTGCCTTCAAAGGAATTCTGGTCACCCGGCTCAACGCTGCGTGTGCGCTACAAGAACAGCAATCCGCTCGTCTATGGAATGCCCGAAGACGGCCTCGCGTTGTTCCTCGCGGGCAGCCAGGTCTACGAAGTCACCTCGACAACGTCCAGCCAGGACGTGGAAATCCTCGCGACTTATGTGGATCGGGACATCCTGCAGAGTGGCTGGCTCATCGGTGAGCAGGTGATTGCGAAGAAGGCGGCAGCGGTGTCGGTGCGGTACGGCCAGGGCAAAGTCGTTCTACTCGGATTCCGCGCCCAGAATCGAACCCAAACCCATGGCACGTTCAAGCTGATCTTCAACGCGCTGTTGAACGGCCCGCCAAAGACGTAAGTCGCGGTGAAGCGGGACTTCGGCATCGACGGGCCGTGCGTCCGGTTCGACGTCCTTAGGGTCCGGCCCGAGTTGGGTCGCACCTTCCGGCCCCAAGACGAAGAGCCCGGGGATTCTTCCGTGATCCTCAGCCACGAACTTCCGCAGAGACGTTTTGGCGGGGATAGGGCCGTGAGCGGACGCAGCGTCTCCCTCGATGGTGCACGGATCCTTTTGCGCGTTCATACTCGCGCCAGGACCCGCCTGGTTTCTTCGCCACTAGATCCCCCGTGAATTTGGCGGCCAGTCAAGGCTTTGCCAGACGTCATTCCCGCGAAAGCGGGAATCCACTTAAGTCCATAACGCGCTAGCGTTCGACGGGACACAGTTGAGAGTGGCCTCCGGCTTTCGAATGGGTGACGGCCTTCTTCCTTGGGTCTTCGGCCCGCCCCTTCGGCCGCGCGGACTCCTACGCCGTGGCGATCTCCTTGAGGGCCCTCACGAGGGTATCGAGTTCGGCGATGGTCGTGTAGAGGTGCGGCGTGATGCGAACGCCCTGAACATTCGCGGTGGTGATGCCCACCGTCCAGATGCGGTACTTTTCGAGGAGGAGCTTCGCGAGATCCCGCGGCTCGATGCCGGTAACTCCCACGTTCGCGATGGCGCAGGAGCGATGAGGATCGGACGGCGTATTGAGCTGAATGCGTGAGAGGCCGCGCACCTGCTTCGTCCAATGGTTCTGCAAGTGCCGAAGCCTCGCTTCCTTTCGGGCGATGCCGATGGCCTCGTGGAAGTCAATCGCGTTCATGATCGCGAGGTCCGTGTGCACGGGATGGGTGCCAGTGTGATTCAGTTTGCGGATATCCGTGAGGGCGAAGTTCTTGTCCCCGTAGATCGGCCACAACTTCTCGATGCGGTCTTTCCTGACGTACAGGATTCCCGCGCCGAGGTTGGCACCGAGCCACTTGTGGAGACTCGCCCCGTAGTAATCGCAGTCGAGATCGGGAATCTTGAAATCGAGGTGGGCGAAGGCATGGGCGCCGTCGACCATCACCTGAACGCCGCGGGCGTGCGCCATGTCCGCGATCTTCCGTACCGGCAGGATGTGGCCGGAGATGTTGACCAGATGGCAGATCATCAAGAGCCGGGTCTTCGGCGAGAGGGCGTTCGCATAGAGCGAGACGATCTCGTCGTCCGATTTTGGGTCGAGCGGCAGTGACACCCGCCGGTTGACCACGCCGTAGCGCCGCGCCTGAAGATCGAACATCTCCAGCATCGCGCCATAGTCCTGGTCTGCCATCACCGCTTCGTCGCCCGGCTTCCAGTCGAAGCCCGCGATCACGGTGTCGAGCGACTCCGTGGTGTTGCGTGTGATGATGAGTTCCTCGGGCGTGCATCCGGCGAGACCGGCAAGGCGCTTCTGCACCGCGGCCTTCTCCGGATACTGCCGCGTACGCATGTAGTACGAGGCTTCGGTGTTCACCTCGCGAACTCGTGCGATGAAGGCCTCGAGCACCTCCTGCGGCTGCATGCTGTAGTAGCCGTTCTCCAGGTTTATGTAGTCGGGCTTGAGCTTGTATTTGGCACGGATGCCCGCCCAGAACGCCTCGTCCTGGGCCACCTCTTCGGGAGCCGCATGAGCGGTTGCCTCGAAGAGCTTTCGGGCGTCCACGAGAGCGAGGCCTAAAGAGGCGCCGCCCATGGTTTCGAGGAATCCTCGTTTGTTCATGGTTTGGTTTGATCTCCGATGTTGGTATTCGCGAAATGCAGGGGTTCCGTCAGCCGGCTCACCGCGCCGGCCCGGACCTCGATGGTGACCGTCTTGCCGGGCGACCCGCCTTGCGTGGGTGGCAGCCGGACCTCGTACCGACCCGGCTTCCGTCCGGTGATGCCGAACCAGCCGTTGCCGTCCGTGGTGACGCGGACGGTCTTCCGGAACCAACCGGCGCGTCGGATCGCGACGGTTGCTCCATCCAACCCGAGCCCCGCGACATCGACTACTTTTCCGCTGATGAAACCGTGGGTGGGGTTCTGGATCCAGGGCTGGACCGGAACCGAGGCCGGTTGGGTGAAGACTCCCGGCGTTCCGTCCACACCATTGTGAAGGAAGTCAAGGCGATTCGGGGCGGACGGTGGCGGCGGCGCTCCCTCGGCCCGCGGTGGCGCCGAGGGGCTGAAATAGGAGAAGAAGGACACACCATCGGCGCGATGATTCCCTGCTTTCTCGCGGGTACGCGTGACCTGGGCCAGGACGGCGGCTGGTGTGTTCAGATAGCCTCCTACGCCGACCACGAGATGCCGGCCTGACTTGTGGCGTTTCTCCCAGCCGATCCAGCCGTTGAACCAGTCGCGCACCCGCGGATCGTGCTCGCGCGCGTAGTTCATGGGGGCTGCCATATCCAGCAGGCCCTCGGCCAGCCAGTCGCGCCAGTTCTGGAAGATCCGCTGCATGGGTGAGACATTGTCGAAGTCCTGCTTCGACTTCGGCGGCTCGCCCCAGGCGATGGTGGCGGCGCTGATCTGAATGGACGGGCGGAGCGCGCGCGCTTCGATCGAAACCCGACGGACGAGCTCAGTCACCTGCTGCCGTCGCCAGGCCGTCCAGGCGGGATCGTCAGGTGCGGGGACGTCGGTGCGACCGGACGCTTTGCGGAACCTCGCCACGCTGACTTCGTTGTAGCCCACGTTCGAACCGCGAGGCAGACGCTCGTCGGTCTCGGGATAGCGGATGTAGTCGAAGTGGATGCCGTCCACCGCGTACCGCCTCACGACGTCGAGATACACCCGCACCAGATGATCCTGAACCGCAGGATGACCCGGGTCGAGGAAGTAGCCAACGGGAAACTTCTCCAGTCCTTCAAGGTTTCGGGTCAGCCAATTCTCTGCCCCCGTGCGGCCTGGGCCGTGAAGGTTGAAGATGTGCCGCGGGTCCTTTGGTGCCGCTTCGTCGCGCCAGATCGGCATCGCGTTGATCCACGCGTGAACCTTCAACCCCGCCCGATGCCCCGCATCCAACACCGCGGCGAGCCCGTCGAAGGCGGGGGAGTAGTTAGGGTCGTCGAGCGGCGGTTCGAGGCCGCCCGTGTAGAGCGAGTCCCCGCGACGCCGAACCTGAACGAACAGCGTGTTGAATCGGGCCTTCGTCGCGTTGGCAATGAGTTCCTCGACTTCGGCCGCGGACCGGATCCCTGGGTGAAAACCGTCCACCCACAAGGCGCGCACCTCGGCGGGTGCGGTGGCGGTTTGGGTGGCGGCGACCGTCGGAAGGGAAGCGAGAGCCGCGAACGTGAGTGCGAGAAGAGTGGAGCGCCTCACCCTACTTCCTGACCGTGGTGCCCGCGAGCTGGGCGATCGCGGCCAGGGTGGTTTGCGCCGCGTTCAGCCCGAGGCGGAAGTCTTTGTCCGAGTACGTCGCGTACAAGTCGGTGGGCTGATGCCAGTGTGGATTCCATCCTGCCCCGGTCTGCATGCCGCGTTCGTTCTCGCGCAGACTGATCGCGGGGATGAGGTCCATGAACGGACCCGAGTCGGTGTTGGTCATGTGGAAACCCACGGCCGCCGGGTAGTCCGTTGCATACTTGTCGTTCGCGGCGCGGAACAACCAGGCGAGCTTTGCCGCCCCCTCCGCCTGTGCTGCGGTCGATTGAAACTCGATGTTCACATCGGCCTCGAGGCGCTGCTCCTTTGGTGACACGAAAACCGGTCGGCCGGCGGCGTCCACTTCGGGCTTCCCGCCCGCGTCGAGTTTGGGAATGGGCATGCCGTGATCCCACAACATCATGTCGTGTTGAACCATTCCCAGCCATTTGGGCTCCGGATACTTCCCCGACCCTTTGGGTTCCTCGATGCCCTGGAGGTCTTTGCGCTGGGCGACGTAAGCGACGGCGCCATTCAGGCCCGACTCTTCGTTGTTGAAGAGAATGAACCGGATGGAGCGCTCGGTTTCGATGCCGGGCTGATGGAGGATGCGGGCAAGTTCCATCACCAGAGCCGTGCCCGAGCCATCGTCGTTGGCCGCCTCGCCCCATCCGATGCCGTCCAGGTGGGCGCCCACGATGTACATCTCGTTCGGGAACTTCGTGCCGATCTTGGTGCAGTACACCTGATCTCGCGACGACGTCCCGGGCGGTGTCTGTTCCGAGTTCAACGCGCGGAGTGTTTCATTCGGCTGGGCCATGGGGTCGCTGTTCACACCGATCCGCGCACGGTTGCCGAAGAGCGTGCTGCCGCCCTGGCCGCGCGGCCCGCCGAGACCGCCACCCTGGGCAGCACCTCCTTGCCCGCCCGCTCCCGGTGGACGTCCGGTCGGTGAGGCTCCGGGTGCAGGTGACGGACGCGGAGCCGGTTGCGTGAAGTCGTAGGTGATCCGCTCGGTGTTCGTGCAGCCGTAGCTCTTCAGCTGAGCTTCGATCCAATCGGTCGCCTTGCGGCTTCGCTCAGTGCCTTGCCGCCGGTCGCCGAAGAGAGTGAGACCCTTGATGGTCGCCTTGTACTTCTCAAGTTCCAGTTGTTTCACCAGAGCGGCCACGGGGTCATCCGCCGCGGGAGGAGTCTGCGCTGGAGGCTGCGCGGTCGAAACCTGGACAAAGAGAAGGGAAGCGATGGCCACGGCCACCGGTCGCGTCCTGAGATTGGATGAAACGTGCATGAGACTCCTTCCTTGAGATCCCGCCCGGGGTACCGTGGAAGTGTAGCGCCTCGATTGACCGTCCGGGCGCTACGTTCTCGGCCGTGTGATGACCCGGCAGAGAACCCTATAATCGGGGCTGTGAGTGAAAGATTCGGCAACCCCGTCAGTCGCGCCGCGATGGTGGCGCTATCCCTCTTCAGTGCGACTTTCGTGTTCGCCCAGACGCCCGCGGCCCCGGCCCCCAAAGCCGACGCGAAGAAACCGGCGCCCGTCGCCCAAACCGATCCCGATGTAGCTCTCGCTCGCAAGGCCGCTTTGGACTGGCTGGCTCTTGCGGACGCTCTGAAGTTCGAAGCCACCTGGGACGAGGCGGCCACTTCTTTCCAGAAAGTGCAGAAGAAGGCCGACTGGGTCAAGGGCCTGAGCGGGGCCCGGCCCGTGGTCGGGAAGGTCGTCACTCGAACCTTCCTCAATTTCGAGATTCGCACCACCCTTCCGAACCTGCCCCCGGGGAAGTACATCACCGTGCGCTTCACCACTGTCTTCGAGAAGCACCCCAAGGGAGCCGAGTCGGTGACGCTGATTCGCGATGGCGCCCGGGGCTTCCGAACGATGAGCTACTACCTCGAGTAGAAGCCCGTCGCCGAAGTCGGCCGCGCGCGATGAGGCGACGTCCCGCCGGCCGAACGGCCGAGGTCACTTCCGGCAGCGGTAGACGAACGCAGGCGGAGTGTTGCGCCAGACCACCTTCGACGTTTCAACCTGCGCGAAACGAGAATCGAGGAGCTCGCGGAACCTCCGCCCGGGTGGCAGCCAGGCGGCGTGCGAGTAGGCGAAGGTGGCGAATCGGCCGCCGGGCTTCATGGCCTGCACAGTCGCGTCGAGAAGCTTCTGCTGCCGGTCGGGCGAAAAGGCCGCCCAGGGCAGGCCGCTGATGGTGGCACACACTTCCTGACCTCCCGCGGCGTCGAGATGCAGGCGAATGTTCTCGACCGAGTCAATCACGACCTGGACACGGGGGAAGCGATTCTTGAGGCCTTCGGCGAGTTGGGGATTGATCTCGAAACTCAGGAAACGGGCATTGGGCTTCAGTTGCTTTTCGATCACGCCGGTGAAGACACCGGTGCCGGGGCCCAGCTCGACCACGGTATCCGCCTCGGAAATCCCCATGCCCTCCACCATGGCTTCTGCGAGGTAGGCGGAACTGGGCGTGATGGCGCCGGTGTCGAAAGGCCGCCGCATGAAGGCGGCAAGGAATCGGGCGCGGTCTCGCATCGCCCCGATTTTCTCACGAGGGTGGAGGGTTCACCGTCCGCGAAGGGCTCGCCACCGGGGCCGCCCCTACCTGGAAGAGGGCGTGAGCGCCTCGAAGTGGTTTCGCCAGCTCGCCGAACGGTACCGGATCACCTTCAGAAGGCGGAGGTCGATTCGGCCCGCGTCGGCGAGGGCGGCGGCGTCGTAAAGGTCAAAGCCGTCGGGCTGGAAGGAAAGAGTCAGAAACTGGCCGGCCTGAACCGCGTTCTGCATATCCTCGAAGCTCGGTAGATCGCCGCTCGTCCATCGTCCCTCTTTCTGGTGAGGGGCGTGAGTGTGGAAGCGACCCACGTATCGGCCGCTCCAGTCCCGCGAGCCGATCAGCGCGAACTGGTCTTCGGGGCTCAGTGAGTAGGTAGGAGCCGTGTTCCGCGCGAGGGTGAGGACCGCACGCTGGACCTCGGCGGCGGCGGTGATGTGGCCCTTGCGAAGTCGCGCCAGCCCGACTCGGAGCAAACCGTGGGTGTCGATGCGGGCCATTTCGAGTACCCGCGAATCGTAGAACCTGGCCAGGTCCGCGGGATCATTCACCTTCACGAGATCCTGAACCGTTTGCCAGCGCGGGTCGGGCGATTCCACGAGATTCAACTCGGAGCCCATTGTGGCCTCGCCTCCCGCTTCGGGCGTCAGCCATTGGCCCTCCACGCGAACGCTGCGCCGGATCGAGTCTTCGAAGAGACCGCGAATTCGCAGCACCGACGGAGCGGCGAGAACCGCGGCGCCGAGTTGCTCATGAGTGATCGGGTTGTCTTCGGTGGCCGCGAGTCCATACCACTGATTGAGCCGGGTCAGGGCGAGAGTGAGGGCGGGCGACAGCGCTTGTTCCCCGCCCTTCTCGTCGCGGACCATCGCCGCCGCCGCGTCGAGAGACCACGGAGAGGGTCGGTCCTTCATCCAGGTGGACAGCCTCCGCGCCTCGGATCCAAGACCCTGGTAGTTCGAACTGCCGATGAGGGGAAGCGCCTCGGAACGGATGGCCTCGCGGAGCACGACCAAAGGGGAGGCGACCTTCGGCCCCTGGCTTCCGGCCACAGAGGGCCCGGTCAGGAGTCCAACCGCCGCCAAGGCCAAGCCGGCCTGACCGACCCGAACAAGCCTGCCCCACCGTGGGGCATTCTGGCGCGCCGCCACCGCCTGGGGCAAGGGAAGGAGGATGACCATAAGTAGCGACCTCGCAGAAGGTTATCGCATTGGCCATCGTCCTGGCCGAAGCGGCACGATCCTTGATCTGTACGGGGTATATGAACTTCCGAAAACCGATCCAAGCCCTCCCGCCCGACCGAAAGGCCGTGCGGACCTCACGTTCTTTCCCCTCCCTACGAGGTACTGACATCATGCGACCCCTCGATTTCGTCGCCGGCATGGCCGTCCTGCCCCTGCTCGGCGTGCCCCTTGCTCTGCTCACCGCCTTCGGCCTGCGCTTCAAAGTCGTACGGACGCTGGCTGTGGGTCAAGGGGCTCGACTCTTCTGGCGCCGCCTTCTGGTGTTCAACCCGGGCCCGACCGCGGACCTCGCCAACCGCTTGGGTCTCGCTCATGTTTTCGATGGGCTGGCCCTCATCGCCGGAGATCTGGCCCTCGTGGGCCCGCGTCCCCTGGCCCCGCTCGCGCCCCATGCGGTGGCCTCGTATCGCATCGCCATGCGTCCCGGTCTCGCCACCCCCTATGT
>CAZFQH010000116.1:0-305 GCA_964520805.1 uncultured Acidobacteriota bacterium
GCCCCACCATGGGCGAACTCCTGCAGCGCCTCCCGCCCCCGCGGCTCGACGAGCAATCGCTCCCCGGCACCAATGAAATCCCGGATTTTCCCGCCATCTACAAGGCCTCGGGCATCAAAGACCCGGCTCACGGATTCACCGCCTACAAGGTGCTTGAGATCCTTTCGTCGTCCGACTTCGCGGCTCTCGACTCCAAGGCCAAGGCCGCGGCCCTCTCCGGATTCCTCCGTATGAATCCGGCGGGACCGGTGCCTCTTGAGGATGTGGTTGCGGACGCCCTCGCCCGCGACACCGCCCTCGATGGT
>CAZFQH010000116.1:315-10145 GCA_964520805.1 uncultured Acidobacteriota bacterium
GTTTCGAGGGTTTCCTGCGGATGAAACTCGAAGCCCGTAACGCCGACCGGGAAAAAGAAAACGCCTCGCTCCAAGCCGCTATTGACGAACTCGCTCGCAAGAATCGCGAGAAGATCCAGTCGAACCTCGACGCCATTGCCGCCGAGCAGGAGCGATTCGCCACCTGGCAGACGCGGAAGCGCATAGAGGAGCAAAAGCTCTTCGACGCCGTGGGTCCCTTCGTCGAGAAGAACCCGGTTTCGGTGGGCAGCGGCGGCGCGGGAGCCGGTGCCAAAGAAACGCCCGGCAGCGGCGAACCCGCTCAGTAAACTCTCAACCGCCACAACGTCAAGGAGACAACCCCCATGTTCGGTCGGCTCGGCAGACTCATCAGGTCCTGGCTCGGTTTCTTCATTTCCTTCGGGGAAGACCCGGAGGTCATGCTCCAGGAGTCCATCGAGGAGATGCGCAACACCCTCCCCAAGCTGAACCAGATCCTCGTCACCACGCGCGCCACCGTGATCCGGCTGGAGCAGGAGAAAGACGAACTGGAGCGGAAGGAGAAGCAGCTCATCGCCTCGATCCAGGCCGCTTTGAAGGAAGGGAGCCCCGAAGCGAGGCGCCTCGCCGAAGACGACGCGGGTACGTTGCAGCAGATACGGCTTGAGCTGACCGCGACCCGCGAGCAGCACATGGCCGCGGCCAACGCCTTCGAGAACGCGCAGCTCACGGTCGACGACATCAAGGGCAAGCTCAAGACGAAGATCGAGCAGTGCCGGCGCGCCATCCAGGAGTCGAAGAAGGCCGAAGTGCTGAAGAGCGCCTCGAGCGCCCTCGCCGAACTCGACTCCTACGGCACCGCTTCCACCGCGGAGAAGTACCTCGACGAGATCAAGCAGAAGGTCGCGGAAGGCAAGGCTTCGGTGGAGATCGCCACCGGTGGCCTCGACGTCGACCGGATCAAGATGGAGCGCAAGGCCCGGCAGATACAGGCCCAGGGCGTTCTCGCCGAGTTCGAGGTGGAGATGGGTCTGAAGCGCCCCGATGCGGTCGCCGTGGCCGCCCCCTTCCCCGACGCGGCGCCCGCGCAGCAGCAGAAGACGCCGCAGGCGGGTTCTTAGTCCCGATCAGTGCTCGAGAAGTACCCGGTCCTCAAGCGAGCCATCGCGAACCAATACCAGGTCATCCTGGTCACGGCGGCGTCGGCGCTCGCGGTCGCCACGGTCTCGCCGCTGCCCTTCCTTCTCCTGCTGGGAGCCGAGTTCATGGTGATGCCGTTCATGTTCGAACGGCTGAAGAAGCGACTGGAGATCGAGAAGAAATACGCGGCCAGGCAAAGCGAGAGCCTCTCCCAGAACGAGCGATACGATCAGCTTCATCCCGACCAGAAACTGCGCTACGACTCCCTGAAGAAACTCTGCCGCCAGATCCAGGGAAACTATCGGGGACTGACTGAGGCGAGCCAGGGCATACTGGCGGAGTACAACGACAAGTTCGAAGCGATCCTCGCCACATGCCTGCGGCGCCTCTGGCTCGTCCGAAAATACGACACCATGATCCGCTCCTTCGACGCTGAGAGGGTGAAGGCGGAGACCGAGAAGCTCAAGACCGCACTCGAGGCTGAAGGTCTCGCTCCGCGGGTGGCGGATGCCTGGAAACAGAATCTGGACATCAAGGAGAAGCTGCTCGCCGCGGTCGAGCGCAACATCGCCAACCGCGAGGCGTTGCTGGCCGAACTCGATTCTCTCGAGTCGTTGTTCCAACTGCTTCTCCAGAAGTCCCTCGCCGCTACCGACGCCCAGGCCTTCTCGCAGGAGATGGACGACCTGCTCTCGCAAGCCGATCAGGACGCGGCCAGCGTTCAGGAGATGGAGCAGTTGCTCGGATCGATGCCCGAGCTGGCGAGCGTTCCCGCGGTTTCCGACGAAGTGGGCCGGCCTCTCGTGGAAACGCCCGAGGAAATCCAGCCGGTGTTCGGCGCCCGGTCCAGCCGGACTTCTCAGCCGAACCGACAGGACACGCTACGTCCCCCGCGACGAGGAGAACGTTCAAGATGAGCACGACAGTTCCGACGACGTCCTTCATAGACAGCCTGCCCGGGTGGGCCGCCGAGCTGGTGCGGGCGCTGCGGGCCAAGCAGTCGAACACTTTCCTCATCCACGGCACAGTGGCCGATCTCGTTCCCGTCCGCTCGTCCTCGGGTCTTCGGTTTCTTTCTCTTGAAGCCTTCCTTCAGCACGAGTTGTTCACCGGTTGGCCGGCCCTCATCACTTACAACCGGGCCGAAGGTCTCGGCTTCTCTTCCCCCGAAGCTCGCGGGCATTTTCAGGAAAAGCTCAAGAGCTACGACGCGGTGCACGGGACCTCCTATTCGCAGGCCCTGCCGAGGGATCCCGGCAACGCCTTCGCCCTGCTCGACTCGTATTTCAAGCAGTGCGCCATAGCCTCACCACCTCGGCCGGTGGTGATGATGCTTCCCTTCGCCGATACCGTGGTGCCCACGGGCGACGCCTCGTATCGGACGCCGGAGGATCGCGCGGTCCTCGTGTACCTTCGGAAGTGGTCGCAGGATCCGACCCTGCTCGCCAAGAACATCGTGGTCGTACTGGTCACGGAAACCCTGGCGGAGATCGATCCCAAGCTCCTGCGCGCGAATGCGGCCAGAGAGGTCGAGATCGTGCGTCCCGATCAGCGAGGTCGCATCGAGTACCTGGAAGCGGTTCGCCCCGCCGAGTGGTACGCGAAAATGTGCGAGCTGGAACCGGCGCGGCTGGCCGAACTGACCGCGGGCATGACCCGGGTTCAGCTGGGACAGATCCTCGACGGCGCGGACGCGGCAGGCGCGAAGATCACCCGCGATGAGGTGCGGCGCACCAAGAAGGAAGTGATCGAGACGGAGGGTCTTGGACTTCTGGAGTATGTCGAACCAAAGTACGACCTCTCCATGGTCGCGGGCATGCCCGCGGTGAAGGAGCGTCTCCGCCGTGCCGCGCGGGCGATCGCGCGCGGGAATCCGGCGGCGGTGCCCATGGGTTACCTGATCTGCGGGCCGGTGGGCAGCGCCAAGACGTTTCTCGTGGAGTGTTTCTCGAACGAGATCGGGTTCCCCTGCGTAAAGCTCAAGAACTTCCGGTCGATGTGGGTGGGCTCCACGGAGGCGAATCTCGAGCGAATCCTGAAGATCCTGGCCTCGCTCACTCCGGTCGGCGTAATCATCGACGAGGCCGATGCGGCCCTCGGGAATCGCGACGCCTCGGGCGACTCGGGTACTCAGAACCGCGTCTTCGCCCAGATCGCAGCCTTCATGGGCGACACTCGGAATCGCGGGAAGATCCTATGGTTCCTCATCACCTGCCGCCCTGACCTCCTTCCCATCGACTTGAAGCGTCAGGGTCGGGCCGAGGAGCACGTGCCGCTCTTCTACCCCGAGACCGCCGCCGAGTACGACGAGATCTATCGGGTGATGCTGAAGAAGCTCGGGATCAAGACGTCCGTGACCGATGTTTCCGCGGTGGCGGATGAGAAATCGCTCATGGGTCTTTCGGGCTCGGACCTCGAGGCGGTCCTCGTGCGCGCGACACTGGAGGCGGAGGCGGAGGGGGTCTCCGAGGTGTCGGAGGCGCACCTGAAGCGAGTGTTCGCGGATTTCATTCCGCCGAGCAATTCGCGCGAGCGGGAGATGCAGATCTTGTGCGCGGTGCTCGAGTCGACGAGCCGCGAACTTCTGCCCCAGAAGTACCGGGATATGGACCGCGGCGAGATCCAGAGCCGGGTTCAGGCCATCAAGTTCGAACTGCGCCTGGCGTAGCGGGCATCGCGACTGACGCCCGTCGCCTTTCCTGTTTTTCGCGCACCGCCCCTTTAGCTCCGACCAAACCACCCGACGTTCCTTCACATCCGGGGACCTCGATGCGTCTCTAGTTGACGGCGCGGGGCCCCCACCCCGCGATAGCCGAAGGTACTGCTCGGCCCCCTTCGTTCAGGAACGGTGGTTTGGTCTCCGCACTCGACCCTCCGCGAGGTTGGACATCGCCAGTCGCCTGCTTGCTGGTTTCCGCGCACCGCCCCTTTAGCTCCGACCAAACCACCCGACGTTCCTTCACATCCGGGGACCTCGATGCGTCTCTAGTTGACGGCGCGGGGCCCCCACCCCGCGATAGCCGAAGGTACTGCTCGGCCCCCTTCGTTCAGGAACGGTGGTTTGGTCTCCGCACTCGACCCTCCGCGAGGTTGGACATCGCCAGTCGCCTTTCCTGGTTTCCGCGCACCGCCCGTTTAGCTCCGACCAAACCACCCGACGTTCCTTCACATCCGGCGGCCTCGAGGCGTCTCTAGGAATGGTGGTTTGGGGTCCGCGCTCGGCCCTCCGCGCGCACCGCCATCGCTATCGCCGACTGCGGTTTTCGTAGGCGGTGCGCCAGGTCGGGCCGTAATAGGGATGCGCCAGGGCGATCTGCCAGCAACGCTCCGCGTGAAGTGCCGTCCAGATGCGGTAGTACGTTTTCGCACCGGCCAGACACACGTCAAAGATCGGGGTGTTGAAGACGAGCCGCTTCAGCAGCGACTTGCGGAGCAGGTTCTCGACCATCGACACCGCGTTGTGATGAGCGGGTACGAAGTCGACATGGTTCCGGGCGGGATCGAGGCCCCGCACCTGGATCCTGCTGAGATCGTTCGTCCCCACACCCCGAGCCCGGCAGCGTTCCAAATGGATGATCGCGTTGGGGTCCAGGCCCATGAACTGCGCCTGGACCGTGTCCAAGGCCACCGGGTCGCTGGAGCACAGAACCATGTTCGCGATCTTGGGCGACCCCGACTTGGGACCGTTACCTTCGAGGCCGATCGTGCCATCCATGACGGCGAAGGCGGGACGGATGACGGAGTTGAGGTCGGCGATCGCGTCATCCAGCACGAGATGCCACTCGTGGCGGGTTTTTGGCAGGCACCCCCACTGATTCTTCAAGGAGCCGGTCAACCCCGTTTTCGCATGGGTCTTCATCACCGGCACCGTGATGAGCACGGTGTCCTTGAGGATCTGCGGCACCTCGATCCGTTTGAGGACGACGTTGTTCGGGGCGTCCACCGGGACCGACGGGATGTTCCCCATGTTCACCCACGTAGCCCCGCTGCGGGAACACACGTCGGCCATCAGGCTCATCCGATGGGCCTTCTCAATGTCTTCGAGCACCTGATCGCACTCAACCAGGTAGATCTTCCCCACGTGGTCGCGGATCGCGTCGATGAGGGTGGCCACGAAGAAGGGCGAGGTGATCGAGCCTGGGATGAAAAGATCCCAGCCCAGATTGACCTTCAACGAGACATCGGCGCCTTTCGGAACGAACTTCGTCCACTCGGCGGACTCAAGGGCTCGGCGCAGCGCTCCGGGAAGATCGGTCGGCGCGGCCTCGACGGCCACGATGGGAGATTCGGAGTTGATTGGGTGTTTCCTGTGGCTAGGACGGCGCGTAGAGCAGGTCGAGAAGCTGCCGCTCAACCGCGCGGAACTCGGCCGACGACTTCAGCGAGATCTCCCGATTCGCGAAGGCGGGCACATTCACTCGGTGCAGGATGCGCGCCGGCCGGGCGGAAAGCACGTACACCGTATCCGCCAGGTACACCGCTTCCGAGACGTCGTGGGTGATGAAGATGGTGGTGTTGTCTTCGGCGCGGGCGATATCGAGGAGCAGGCCCTGCATGCCCCAACGCGTCTGAGGATCTAGAGCCCCGAAGGGTTCGTCCATCAAAACCAGCCGCGGCTGATTGATGAGGGTGCGGGCCAGAGCCACCCGCTGCTTCATCCCGCCGGACAGGTCCTTGGGATAGCGGTTCGCGAAGTCGGCCAGACCGACCGCGCTGAGGTACTTGTCGGCCCGCTCGGTCCGCTCTTTCGGTGCCACCCCGCGCAGCCGCAGACCGTACTCGACGTTCTCGCGGACCGTAAGCCAGCCGAACGAAGTGTAGGCCTGGAACACCATCCCGCGATCGCGGCCGACCCCCTTCACCAACTCGCCACCCACGTGGACGGTGCCTTTGGTCGGCGGTAACAAACCCGCCACCGCCTTGAGGATCGTCGACTTCCCGCAGCCCGACGGCCCGAGGAAGACCACGATCTCCCCCACTCCCGGTCGGTCTTCGATCTCGAAGGAGACATCGCGGACCGCCTCGGTGTCGTGACCATCGCGGCCGATGTAGGTGACGCAAACCCCGGAAAGCCGCAGCTTCGGGTTCTTCGCTTTCAGGTCGGGGCGGTACGTGGCCTGGGCCACGCCCTCGCCGATGGTCATGGCCACGGTGCCCGGCTCGCCGACCTGCGGCGTTCCCGCGGGTCGTTCGGTTTCCGGGCCGCTCATGTCGTCTTCTCTTTCCAGCGGAAGGCGACGTTCCAGAAAAGACGGATGGCGGAGTCGGTGATGAGCCCGATGCCTCCGATCACGAACAATCCGGCGAACGACCACGACGCCTTCTGATGCGTGCGCGCCAACTCGACCATGTAGCCAAGACCGTGCTCTGGATTCACCGCTTCCGCGAGGATCACGTAGGTCCAAGAGATGGCGTTCATCACGCGGAAGGAATCGCAGATCTCAGGCAGGGCCGCGGGCACCAATACGGTCCGGATGACCTGAAACTTCGAGGCTCCAAGCGTGAGGGCGGTTTGAACCAGTTCGTCCGGTACCGCGCGGATGGCCGTCACCACCACGGGAAGAAGGTAGACGAAGACGCCCAGGAAGAGGAAGGCGATCTTCTGCTTCTCGTAGATCCCAAACCACAGGATGAGGAGGGGAATGAACGCGGAGATCGGCATGTAGCGCAGCGGCGAAACCACCGGCTCGAAGAGACGGTTCACGGCCTGGAACGAACCCATCAGGACGCCGAGGGGCAGGGCGATGGCCGAGGCCAGAAGAAAAGCGATCCCGATCCGGCGCGACGAGATCAGGATCGCGCCCCAAAGGTCGTGCTCGATGAAGAGCTGCAATATCCCGCGCAAGACCTCGGTGGGCGAGGGCAGGAAATCCGGAGGCGCAAACCCACCGTAGGTGAGGCCGCACCACGTCCCGAAGAGCACGATCGGCGAAACCAACCCCAGGGCGAACGACGTGCCCTGGGAGAGGTTCGTGCGGAGTCCGAAGGTCTCTGGAGCCATCCTTAGTTGAATTGAGGGAGCAGGAAGTCGAGACGCAGCGCCCTACTGGGCGAGAACGACCTTGATCTCGGTGCGGCGATTGAGCTGCCGGCCGGCTTCGCTTTCGTTGCTGGCAACAGGTTGCGACGATCCGCGACCGATGGTCTGGAAGCGGGAGGCCTCGATGTTCGGGAAGTTGCTGAGGAGGTACTTCTTCACCGCCACGGCTCGACGCTCGGACAGGGTCATATTGGCGGCCGCGGAGCCGGTGGAATCGGTATTCCCCTCAACGCGAAGGTAGGTGGCGCCGAAAGACGTCATGGTGTCGCCCAGCGCATCGAGCACGAAGTACGAACCGGGCATGATCTGGTCGGAGCCGGGAGTGAAGTGAATGTCGATCTGCTTGTTGATGATGGCGCGATCCTGCGAGGACGGCGCCTTGGCCGCAACCTTGGCCTCTTCCACCTTCTCGCCGGGATAGGCGGGAGCCAGCGCCGCGATAAAGCGGGTGTCGGCCCAGTCCTTCGCATTCACGGCACGGGTGACGAGACCCTTCTTGCGCCAGATCACGAACGCGGTGTCGAAGAGCGTTTCGTAGTGCGCGCGTCCGCCGGTGAGGCCGTAGAACTGGGCGTTGTCCGCGAACGCGGTGAGCTTGAGGCCGGAGAGCATGCCGGACACGGTCTCGTTGTCGAGCTTGAGGGCCTTACCCACCACGGCATAGGAGCTTGCCGGATCGCGGCGCATCATCTCGATGCCCTCGAACCAGCCGTGGATGAAATCGCGCACGGTTTCGGGCGCGGAGTCGATGATGTCCTGGCGGGCCACCAGAGTGTCGGCGATGATGTTGGTGGCGGCGGTGGTGGAGATGAGAACGTGGGCTTCGTTCTCGCGCGCGGTGACCGCGCCCGAAAGATCGGGCTCCCAGGTGACCGCGGCATCGACCTGCTTGGCCTTGAACATGGCGGCGGCGGCCGGAGCGTCCTGGGTGAAGATGATGCTCTTCTCAACCGCGGCGCGGTCTTCGGGCGACAGACCGGATTGCGAGAGCAGATAGAGGAGAAGGAAGTGCGAAGGCGTGAATTGCGTGCACGCGATCTTCTTGCCCTTGAGACCCTCGATGGAAGTGATGGAACTGAGCGAGACGATGCCGTCACCGCCACGCGACCAGTCCTGCATGAGAACGGAGCGGGCCTGCTGGTTCTGCTCAGCCAGGATCGACGCCTCGCGCGCCCAGTTGTCGACGGTGTTCCACATGATGTCGATGTCTCCGTTGCGGAAGGCCGCGAGCTTGGCCGCCGGGTCCTCGAGCAGAACGAACTTCACGTCGAGGCCGAACTGCTTCTTGTAGAGCGACGCCGCACTCGCCTCAAGACCCCCGTTCGCTACGATGCCGGGCGCGTGGCCGGCCCAGGTGTTGATGGCCACGACCAGAGGACGGGAGAGCTTGCCCCCGCTCGCCAGCACCCCCGCGGTGACGCCGGTGGAACCTGCATTCCGACCAGGATCAGCCTGGGCGTTCTTGAGCGCACCGAAGTCGTCGGAGTTCGTGACGGTCTGCGCAGGTGCGCTGGTTTTGCCGCCGGTCGCCCAGTTCCGGATATCGTCGCCGAAATTCCGGACGCCGAAGTAGATGATGGTGAGCCCGAGCAGCACCATGATGGCCTTGCCGAGTGGTGTGATCTTCATTTCCTGTCGCCTCCGCGATATGGGACGGCCGGACTTTATCTGAACGCCCCCCGCGACGCAGCATCCTCGTGCCCCGAACCCCTCCTGCCGCGATTCACAGCACTTGCAGGTTCGAGTCGCGATAGGCCTTGTCGAATCCCCGAGGACCTCGGTGCTGCCATTCAAGTGTATTGAATGGTCTTTGACTTTGAACGATAAATCATCCTCGTCTCGCATCGCCGCCACCGCCGTCCTCGATCCGGTCAAGTTGCGGATCATCGCGGATCCCGTCCGCTCGTTCATGCTGTACTCGCTCGCCCCCGAGGCGAAGACGGTGCGTCGGATCGCCGCCGAAGTCGGCTGCCCGCCCACCCGGATGTACTACCACATCCAGCAGCTTGAGAAGCACGGCCTGATTTTCGTGGAGAAGACCCGCGTGGTCTCCGGCATCATGGAGAAGAGCTACCGGGCGCGGGCGCGCAACTGGATCCTCGACCGCTAGGAAGCCGTCAAACCCATCATCACAACGGAGACATCGTTCATGACCTCATCCCCCACCTCCCAGGCCCCCTCTCCGCGGAAAACCCTGCCCTCGGCGGGCTTCTTTGTCCTCATGATTGGCTGCACCGCGCTCGGATACGCCGCAGTCGATCGGGGGGAGAGCGATGCCAACGAGCACGCCGCGTGGCTTTCCGGTCACATCGACGGTTTTCCTGACGGATTTCGTCAGGCCATCGCGCTCGAGCTGGCCCTGCACCAGACCGGACTCGGCGACATCGAGGCGTCGCGACACTGGATGGCGCGCGCCAAGGGCGGCGTGGTGGACGCGTCACGCCGGGCGCTGGCCGAGGCTTCGCTGGCCCGTCTCGTGGGCGATCCCGAAGGTTCTCATAGGCTGCTGGGCGTTGCGACGGCGAAGCTTTCGCGCGGCATGGACCCCGGATTGAACGTCCTCACCGCGGAACAGATCGGGCGGACTCAGGCCATGATGGACTCACACCTCGCGCCGCCGCCTGGCTCAACTGCGCTGCTGCCTCGTGAGAGCCGCGCCTGATACTGGGAA
>CAZFQH010000117.1:0-10144 GCA_964520805.1 uncultured Acidobacteriota bacterium
ACATGATCTTCGCGATGAGCACGACGATCTTCTGC
Source organism: uncultured Acidobacteriota bacterium (assembly GCA_964520805.1). Classification (GTDB taxonomy): domain Bacteria; phylum Acidobacteriota; class Vicinamibacteria; order Fen-336; family JAGNNV01; genus JAGNNV01. The sequence continues at coordinate 36 of CAZFQH010000117.1, forward strand.
ATGATCCCGAGGTAGTAGAGGATCGAGAGCAAGGCGGAAAAGAAGATGATGGTGGGCAGCACCTGGAAGGCGAAGGAGAAGCCGGGCACGGTTCCGTTGTTGACCGAGGCCTGCACCGCGGGGTCGCTTGATTCGCGGCCGACGCGGGTGAGGAAGTCCTGCAACGACCCGCTGCCCACGCTGCCCAGGGAGGCGAAGACGAACTTGGCTCCTTCGGTGCTGAAGGAAAGGAGGGCAACGAAGACCTCGTTCAGCTTCTGGAACACCCGCTTGCCCGGCTCCCAGGACAGAACCAGGAACCCCAAGGAGAGTTGGAGAGCGAGGCCCCAGATCACCACTCGCCAGGGGAAACGTTTGCGATTCTCCGAGAACAGCCAGGCGAGGCCGATGAGGACGAACATGCCGACGAAGGAAATCAGATTCTGCACGGAGGCTCCTTGGGGGAGATGTCGGGGATGACGTCTTTGACGGAAGTGGGAGCATAGCGCGGCGTTTTCGCCCCGGCCCGCACTATCATTCGCTTTGATGACATCTATCTTGAGGGCTGAAGGCGTGGAACAGGCATCGCGTCCATCGCGCGAGGCCGATGAAGCGGTGGCCATGATCCGCTCGCGCATGAAGGACGCCCCCGCCCCGTGCGTGGGGATTGTGCTCGGCTCCGGCCTGGCCGCCTTCGGTAACGTGGTCGAAAACGCCACTCGTATTCCTTACGCCGAGATCCCCCACTTCCCTCGCCCGACCGCGGAGGGACACAAGGGCGAGCTGGTCCTGGGCGAGGTGTCGGGTGTTCGCGTGGCGGTCATGTCGGGGCGCGTTCACTTCTACGAGGGCTATTCGGATCAGCAGGTGGTGTATCCGGTTCGCGTGCTGGGACGGCTCGGAGTCGAGGCCGTTGTGCTGACCAACGCGGCCGGGGCGGTGAACAAGCTCTACCAGCCCGGCGACTTCATGGTCCTGCGCGATCATCTGAACCTCACCGGCCGCAATCCGCTGCTCGGACCCAATGATCCCGAGCTGGGTCCACGCTTCCCCGACATGTCGCAGCCTTACGACTACTCACTGCGCGGCGCCACCCTTGCGGCCTTCCGCGGAGTTCAGGCCACCATCCATGAAGGGGTCTACGTGGGGCTCCTGGGACCAAGCTACGAGACCCCGGCCGAGATCGCCATGTTCCGGCAGCTCGGGGCCGACGCGGTGGGCATGTCGACCGTCCTCGAAACCATCGCGGCCCGGCACATGGGGGTCAAGGTCATCGGCATCTCCTGCATCACCAACGCCGCCTCCGATCACGGGGGCGAGGCGCTCTCGCACGAATCCGTGCTGGAGGAAGGCCGGAAGGCCGAAGGAACATTTGTCGCGGCCTTGCGGGCGGCCGTGGGTTCGATGTCCACCGAGGCGATGGCATGAAAGCCGGGAATCCCGGGAAGGATGCTCGCATGAAGATCAAGAAGACGACCGAACCCGCCCCGCCGCCGGATGCGCCACCGCTCACCGGTTTGTCCGACTACGCGCGCGACGCCCGCACGCTTGCCCTGGCCCCCTACTCGAACTTCCGGGTGGGTGCGGCGCTACTCACCGAGGATGGCGAAATCATCACCGGCTGCAACGTCGAAAGCGCCACCTACGGGCTCACGTTGTGCGCCGAGCGGATCGCGGTGTTCAAGGCGGTATCCGAGGGCTTCCGGAAGTTCTCCGCCGTGGCCGTGGTGGCGGATGCGCACACCGTTACGCCTCCGTGCGGCGCCTGCCGTCAGGTGCTGTGGGAGCTGTGCGGAGACATCTGGGTGCATATCGCCGACCTCAAGGGCCACAAGAAGACGATGCGGCTCTCGACGCTGCTGCCCGAGCCGTTCGATAAACGGTTTCTGTAGGGAGTTCGCGCTCCCGCTTCACGCCGCAACTGATTCACCACCGCGACCGCCCCCTCGGCCGCGCCGGCAAGGCACTCACCGATCTGATCCGAACCTGCGCGCTCTAGCAGTCTGTGGTGAAAGTCGACCGCGAGCGAAAGTGAGAGATTTTTCGTCAGATCAAGGCGCCGAACCGCAGGAATACCCTGGAGTATTTCAAGGTTTGGCAACGCGGAGATGGCGGAAAGATCCGCTTTCGACGCGGAGGGACTTTCGCCACGGGCTGCTAGACCCGCAAGCAGTCGTAGACTGCGGGCCCGATGCTGGCCTTCCCTCTCCGATCTGGCCCTGAATACATCGACAGCCTCCGCGGCCGGAACCTGCGGGTGTTCTTCCTGGGCGAGCGGGTGAACGAACCCGTCGATCATCCGGTGATCCGGCCGTCGGTGAACGCGGTCGCGCGCACCTACGACCTCGCGAACGAGGATCCTGACCTTGCCACCGCGTGTTCCTCGCCTATCGGCAAGGGCGTCAACCGGTTTCTCTGCAAACACAACGTCACCCGCTTTCCCGTCGAGTTAGCCCGTCTCGCTCAGGACCTCGCGGGCGAGCTTGTGGCCACCTTGCCCTCGGAACGCGATTTCCAAAGCCCCGAGACCGGGCCGGTTCTGAAACGCCTGCTGCGGGGGCGATCGCTCGGGGATGCCGAGGCGCGCGAGCGCGGCGGTTGCGGCTCATCGAAAACATGACCATGGGGCGGAACGCGGTCGGATACCTCACGGAGTCGCTTTACGGTGCGGGCAGTCCGCAGGCGCAGCGCATTCAGATCGAACGAGCCATGAAACTGGAAGAGAAGAAGGGCTTCGCGCGAGCACTCGCGGGGGTCCGGCCCGGAGAAGCGAAGTGATGACGATGAGAAACACCACCAAAGCCGGGGTCACGAAACCGCGGGCCCTTCCTCACTCGAATTGGTCGCGTCTGCTCACCGAGTCGCGCAATTCCAAGTCGATGAACCTCGACCGCATGGCTACTGAGAAAGTGGTCACTCTGCTGCTGGACGAAGACCGCCTCGCCTTGATCGAAGCGAAGAAGAAGGCGCGCGATGTGGCTTCGGCGGCCAGGCTCGTCGCGAACGCCTTCTCGAAAGGCGGGCGGACCCTCTTCGTCGGAGCGGGCACCAGCGGCCGGCTCGGCGTGCTCGAGGCCGCGGAATGCCCGCCCACGTTCGGCACTTCGCCCGACCGGATTCAGGGCGTGATGGCAGGGGGTGAAGAGGCGGTGTTCCGGGCCAAGGAAGGATCGGAGGATCGAGCCGACCACGGAGAGGCGGCGGTCGCGTCCGTAACTTCAAAGGACGTGGTGATCGGCATCTCCGCCAGCTCGGTCACCCCCTTCGTTCGGGCCGCGCTCAAGAAGGCCCACGCCCGCCGCGCGAAGACGGTTCTCGTAACCTGCGCGCCGCAAGCCAGGCTTTCGTCTCTTGCCGATGTGGTGATCGCGATACGCACGGGCCCCGAAGTTTTGACCGGTTCCACACGGCTCAAGGCCGGTTCCGCGACGAAGGCGGTCCTGAACGCCATCACCACCGCCGCCATGATCCGGGTCGGCAAGGCCTACACGAACTTCATGGTCGACCTGCGGCAGACCTCGAAGAAACTCGAGGATCGCGCCCGTCGAATCGTGGCCATGGCCGCGAGCGTGGACCTCGCCGAGGCGGATCGTCTGGTACGCGCCGCCGATGACGAGGTCAAGACCGCGATCGTGATGGGTCTGCTGGGCATCGAAGCCCCCGCGGCCCGGCGCAAGCTCCAGACCGCCGGCGGCCATGTGCGCAAGGCCGTGAGCGGCGCGCGAAAGCGGCCTTGAGGTCGGGCTGGCGCGACAACTTCTTAATCCTGCGTCTCGACGCTGCTCTGGCGCTTTCGGTTCACGTGCAGCTTGAGGACATCGGGGCGCGAGTAGTGGCCTGAGGGATCGAAGTTCTGACGCTCGCGGCGGACCACCGCGTGATCGATGGCCGCGGTGCGCACGCACTCTTCCCCGACGACCGGCGGAATAACCCATGAGCCGTCGGGAGCGGCGAGGCACGATCCGCCGTCGGCGAGGAAGTCGCCACCGCGATGCCCGGCGATGATCGCGGTGCGGTGCGGAGCCGCTTCGGGGAAGTCCGTTAGTCGCATCAACCCCGACACCGAGAGGACGTACGAGCGAGACTCCTTCGCGATGAAGCGGGTGAGATCCTCGGTGTTGCGCAAAGACCCGGGCCAGATGGCGACATGAAGATCCTCCCCCTGCCCATAGAGCGCGGCGCGGGCGAGCGGCATCCAGTTCTCCCAACAGTTGAGCGCCCCGAGCGTGAAGTCGCCGATCAGATGCGTGCGCAGACCATGGCCATCGCCGATCGACCAGGTGAGCCGCTCCTCATAGGTCGGCATCAGCTTTCGATGCACGGAGAGAACGTCGCCATGAGCCCCGATGACGACACAGCAGGCATAAACACTCTCCCCGCGATCGCGCGGCTTCTCGAGAATGCCCAGGACCGAGGTGATTCTTCGGTCCGCGCAGGCCTCCTGAACGGTTCGCAGATGGTCGTCCTCGATCGTGACCGCCTGGCGCAGATACTCGGCGTGAATCTCTTTCTGCCGCGCATCGTTGAAGCGCGCGCCGTCGGTCAATTCGATCCAGAAGGGATAGCCAGGAATCAAACATTCACCGAAACCGACCACCTGTCCTCCCTGGTCGGCCGCGGTGTGGATGGCGGTGACAACCTTGTCGATGGTGGCCTTGCGGTTCAGCCACACCGGAGCGACCTGGGCGAAACCAACAACCAGAGACGAGGACGAGGAGGAGCGGGTCATGGCCTTAATCCCTCATAGGAAAGTGGCGATCTCATCGAGCGGCTTCTTCGTAATCTCAGGCACACAAACGCCGGGGGCCGGATAGCCGACGACGAGCAGAAGATACGCGCGCTCATTGGCGGGGCGATTCAAAACCGTGGAAAGGAAACCCATCGGCGAGGGCGTGTGCGTCAATGTCGCGAGGCCCGCGTGATGCAGTGCCGCGATCAGGAACCCAAGAGCAATCCCCACCGACTCGGTGACGTAGTAGTTTTTCACCTTGCGTCCGTCGGGAAGCCGCGCATAGTTCTGGGCGAACACCGCGATCAGATAGGGCGCCGTTTCGAGATAGGGCTTGTGCTCATCCGTGCCCAAAGGAGCCAGCACATCGAGCCACTCCTGGGGCGCCTTGCCCGAGTAGAACTCGCGTTCTTCCGCCTCGGCGGCCTCGCGAATCCGCCTCTTCACCTCGGGGTCGCTCACCGCCACGAAGTGCCAGGGCTGGAGATTCGCACCCGACGGGGCGGTCCCGGCGGCACGCAGACAGTCGTCGATAACCTCGCGAGAGACCGGCCGCGATGAGAACTCGCGAACGGTGCGGCGACCCCGGATCTCTTCATAGAAGGCGCGGGCGCGCGCGGTCATCTCGTCGGGCGGGTACTCGACAAAAGTGGTGAGGGGAACGAAGGGCTTCATGCTCATGCGCATTCGTTTCCGACCAGGCTCGGCGGCGAAGACGGGAGTGCGGCGAGGCCCCCGATACTGGTCTCCCGATACGCCTCGTGAAGATCGGCGCCGGTCTTCTTCATGGCCTCGATGACCTCATCGAACGAGATGTGATGGGCGCCGTCCGACAACATCGAGAACTCCGAGGAGTGAACGGCGCGGGGGGTCCGGTCCTCCGTATCGTGCTCGCGGATCGCACCGCCGCCCACCGAGTAGACCTTCCACGATGACCGCGAATGGCCCGCGTCATCGGGGGTTTCGAACATCACGCCGTTTGGATGCCGGGACAAAACCAGGTCAGCGGCAAGACGCGGTCCCATCGAGGGGGACGAGGACGGGCCGTTGCCGATCCGGAACAGTTCGCGAATGGATTCCACGCCGGAAGCTTAAGTCGGGCGCGCAAAACCTCGGCGGCCCGTCCGGACTGGGGGTTGCGACCGGCTAATTGCCCGGTCCCTGAGGGACCTCTTTGGCTGCCCGTCGAAGGGACCGCAGAGGTTGAGGTCGCTTCGACCGGCATCCCCAGAACCAGCTCAGCGACCGATGCACATCTCGACCCCGCCGCGCAGACTCCTAAAAGAAGACGCGGACTCCCGCGTTGAAGACCCGGCCATCCAGCGGCGCCCAGGCGTCGACCAGCCACCTTCCATCCGGGCGCCTGGTCGGAAGGACCACGCGTTCCTCCCTGGTCTGCCGCACGTCGAGGAGATTTTCCGAGTTCACGTACAGAAGCACGCTTCCGAAACGCCGTCTCGCCAGGGCGCCGATAACGACATACGGGTCGCTCGTGGACATCGACGGGTCGCCTTCGAGCGATTGGCGGCCGGAGCCGTAGGCCTCGAGACCGATCCCGCCCACCCCCTCCTTCTCCCAGATGAAATTGAGCGAGCCGTAGTGCCGCGGAGTGAGGGGCACATCTCGCCGAAGGCGGGTGTCGGGATCGATCTCAGTGGACTGCGTCCACGCGTGAGTGAACATGGTGAGGAAGCCTTCGTGACGATAGCGAACGATTAATTCGGTGCCACGAGTGCGCGTAGGTTCGGGGGCATTGGAGAAAGCGACCGCGGTGGGGCCAGTAACCCTCAACTGAACCGCGCGCTTGACCCGAGAGCCGAAGACCGTGCCCGCGACCTCGAGGCGGCCGCGATGGAAGGTCGCATCCACCACACCCCCTGTCGCACTCTCCGCGCGCAGGCCGGAAAGTGCCTCAAGACGCGAAAGGCCGGTTTCCTCCGTCTCCTCGTTGAAGGGCGTGGGCGCGTAGGAGCCACCGCCGAGCGAAGCGCGCAGAACCCATTCGTCGCTCGGGCGGGCCAGAAGGGAGGCGCGAGGGCTCACCAAGGTGCCGTACTCCGAGTGAGCGTCCGCGCGCAGGCTGGCGGCTAGGGTCAGGCGGGGGCCAACGCGGAACTCATCCTGAACAAAGGCCGCGGGTGACGAGAAGGAGAAGTTGAACCGCGGAAGCTCGTTCGAGTGGTAACCGTCCTGCTGAAAAGCGGCACCCGCCACCCAGGTATGACGGCCACGACTGCCCGTCGCGGACCCTTCTCCGAACCAGGTCTGCCGATCTCCCTTCTCGCGCACGCCACCGAAGACGCGGGTAGCGTCGTTGCGGACGAAGGAGCCGCGCAGGGAGAGCAGCGTGGTTCCCGCGAACCACTTCGCGACCGAACCGACATCCGCGTGCCGCGTCTGCAACGTTTCCACGAACCGCCGTCCATCGGGAGCGTTCCGGCCCGAGAGTGTCCCGCCCTCCCGATCCTCACTGGTGAAACCGGCGGTGAAGAGAATCGAGGTGCCGCGTTCATTGTCGAACGTGATCCGCGGGCGGATCATCCCGCGGTCGTAGCCAGCCACATCGGTCCAGCCATCGCCATCGACGTCCTTGCGATCCTGACCGTGATAGCCGGAGATGGTGGACCAGGACCACGTCGAAGGACGCGCCACCCATACCGTCGCGTCAACCCCGGCCAGGGTGGTGGCGTTCAAGAGAACCTCATTCTCCCGTTCGCGCGGGCGGCGCGACACCAGATTCACAACCCCCCCGATCGCCGAGGTTCCGTAAAGAGCCGACGCCACGCCCTTGATCACCTCCACCTGTCCAAGGTCGAGGGGCGGCACCTGAAGCAGGCTGAACGAGTCGCCCTGCGCGCCATACAGGGGGAGTCCGTCGGCGAGAAGCTGAGAGTAGTGGCCGCGCAGGCCCTGGATTCGCACGTTCGAAGCACCCATCGAGGGCGATGTGACCTGGACACGAAGGCCGGTGGTCTCGCCGAGCAGCATGGCGACACTACCCGGGGTCATGAGCGCTTTCTCCTCAATCTCCTCGCGGTTGATCACTTCCACCCGCAAGGGCTGATCCTCGATCCTCGTCGCACTGCGGGTGGCGAAGACCAGAACCTCTTCCTCGAGGGCTTCAAGATCAACCGTGATGGTAAGGGGCTCGCCGGACTTCAAAGTCGCTTCGGCCACCGCGGGGGTGAACCCCTTCGCCTCCACCGTGATGCTGTAGTCGCCCGGCTTCCGTTGAAACGCGGCCTGGCCCGAAGCATCGGTGAGGGCCTGCTCGGCCGCTACCCGCACCATCGCCCCCGCCACCGCCTCCCCTTCCGACTGAACCCGCACCACCAGCGTGGCAGGAGCCGAAGGCTGCGCGTGCGTGGTCGGCGCCCAAAGGGCGAGAAGCATCAAACACGCCGGGTATCTTGAAGACAAGCGGAACCTCGTTAAGTGTGGGTGCATTGAAGGGTGCCCTTCCGGATCTACGTCAGCAAGGACTTCACCAGGCCGGCGTAGACCTCGACCGCCTCGTGCAGATCGCTCTTCAGGATGTACTCGTGCGAGGTGTGGGCGTCGTGGATGGAACCGGGGCCGAAGAGCATAGGCTGGCCCCACGCGCCGAGGTAGGGGATATCCGTACCGAACCTCACCACAATCTCGCCGCGGCCGAAGCCCGGAATCACCTTCAGATGGATGGGCTCGCTGGTCGAGCCCACCTCGATGGACGCGCGATCTCGGGCGATCCGCGCAACTTCATCGTGAATGTCGGCGGAAGGTGTGACCGTGCGAAACATCACCTCGGCCGCGGCCTTCGGCGGGATGATGTTCGCCTTGAGTCCGGCATGGATCGTGCCGATATTCATGGTGGTCGGTCCGAGGACGGGATCGTCGGGCCAGGAGGTTGCACGCAGATCGGCCAGCACATCGAGAAGCTTCAGCACCGCGGACTCGCCCAACTCGGGATAGGCGGCGTGAGCGGCGCGGCCCTCCGAGTGCAGCGTGATGCGGAGCACGCCTTTGCCGGCCACCGCCTGCTTGAAGTCGGTGGGCTCGGCATTGATGATGATGCGGTTGCGGCCCGGTGTCGTATTCGCGACCTTCGCGCCGTCTCCACCCTCCTCTTCGCCCGCGAGGAAAAGAAGGCCGAAGTTGTTCACGCCTTCACGGCGCAGCTTGAGGGCCGCGAAGATCTGGGCCGCGATCAGACCCTTGGCATCGCAAGCCCCCCGGCCGAGCACCCGATCCGCGGTCTCGCTCGAAGGAATGTGCGGTGGAACGCAGTCGAGGTGGGTGGAAAGGGTGACGAGAGGATCGCCCACACGGACAATGACGTTGAACCGGCCCGGTGAAACGCTCTGGCGCTCGACCGCGAAACCGGCGCCTTCGAGGGTCGCAGCCACCGCCTCACACAGAGGCCCTTCTTCCCAGGTGGTCGAAGGGATGTCGATGAGGGCGCGGAGGAGGGCGACCGGGTCGGTGAGAGGCAGGCTCATAAGGGGAGCCTAACTGCCGACACGTGGAACGGATGGCCTCCGCGTGGAGTCGAGGAGGCCTGCCGCGATTCCCCGCTGGCTCGCCAAGCTGACTTCTCCGATGGCGGAAAGCGATAATCGTTCGCATCACGCGCGAGGTCGAGGATTGAGGCGTGGATGAACAATCACTCCACAAGCGCATCGCGATCGCGCACGCCCAGCAGATACAGGATGCCATCGAGCCCCAGGGTTGAGATTGCCTGGCGGGCGCTTTGCCTCACGATGGGCTTGGCCCGAAACGCGATGCCCAGGCCGGCGAGGCGCAGCATCGGCAAATCGTTGGCGCCGTCGCCCACCGCAATAACCTGGTCCATGCTGAGGCCTTCGCGGCGAGCGATCACCCTCAGGTAGTGGGCCTTGCGGGCGCCGTCGATGATCTCCGTGCGGACCTCGCCCGTCACCACCCCGTCCGCGATGTCCAGCTCATTGGCATGCAGATAGTCAATGCCGAGGCGGCTCTGCAACTCGCGGCCAATGAAGGTGAAGCCACCGGAGAGGATCGCGGTTTTGTACCCAAGACGGCGTAAGGTGGCGATGAGGCGTTCGGCTCCGTCCATGAGGGGCGCCGCGTCGATCACCTGCTGCAAGGCTTCAACCTTCAGCCCCTTCAGCAAGGCCACCCGTTTCCGGAAACTGGCCTGGAAGTCGAGCTCGCCGCGCATCGCGGCCTCGGTGATCGCCGACACCTGGTCGAAGACGCCGGCCTGGCGCGCCAGTTCGTCGATCACCTCGGTCTGAATCAGGGTTGAGTCCATGTCGAAAGCAACCAGTCGGCGGTTGCGGCGGTAGACGTTGTCGTGTTGGAACGCCACGTCGATGTCGAACTCGTACGTCAGCTCGGCAAGCGCCTCGCGCATCCCGTCTTCACTCAGCAAGTCGCCGGA